>DASPJN010000275.1:0-8131 GCA_035628595.1 Chryseosolibacter sp. | reverse complement strand
CGGTATCATCCGGAATAATATCTTCGAAGAATTCACGAAGACGTTTGGCTATTGTTGGCGATTGCCCATTGGTTGAGATGCCGATTTTGATATTTCCTTTCGTAACAACCGAACCGAGATAAAAATCACAGAGATCCGGCGTGTCGGCTACATTCACCAGGATCCGTTTTTGTTTCGCGCGCGCTTTAATTCTTCCATGTAAATACCTGTCGTTCGCGGCGAGTATGGCCAGATCCTTTTCGTCAAGATCAGTTTCTATAAACGCTCGCTCGCATAATGTGATGTTTGGGTTCCGTTCAGCAATTGCCCGTACTTCTTCATGAACGCGTGTCGCAACTATTGTGATCCTTGCTTCCGGACTGCTTTTTAATAATGCGGTTAGCTTTTCCAGTCCAACATTACCGGCGCCGACGAGTAGCGTATCCAGCGATTCCAGCTTGAGAAAAACAGGAAACAAGTTATTGCGTTCTGGGGTCATCATCGTGTGTTCAATTGTACAGCAATTGCAACGTTTTCTTGACGCGCATATCGGACCACATCCCCTATCACAATGACCGCAGGTGCACCAATGTTTTCCTGCCTCGCATGGTCAACAATAGTCGACACAGTACCAACGACACAACGCTGCGACGTCAATGTCGCATTTTGAATAATCGCCACAGGCGTTTCGCTTCTTCCCAATCCAGCATATACAGATATGATCTGCTGCAGATTATTCAGCCCCATCAGGATAATGACCGTAGCAGTAGATTGTGCTGCGAGCGAAATATCCGAAGACATCTCTCCTTTGCTCGTAGTTCCGGTAACAACCCAAAAGCTTTCGCTCGTGCCACGCGCCGTAACAGGAATATCGAATGCTGACGGAGCCGCCATTGCACTTGAGATACCTGGAACAATCGAAGTTGAAATACCGTTTGCTTTCGCGATCTCGATTTCTTCAGCAGCACGGCCAAATATATTGGGATCACCACCTTTCAATCGCACTACATGTCCGTACAATAAAGCAAACTCGACGATGAGCTCGTTGATCTCATGCTGCGAAAAAGAATGTTTACCCGACCTTTTCCCAACGGACAACGTTGGCGTTCCTACAGGAATAAACGCAAGGATCGCTTCGGAAACCAGCGCATCGTATAAAACGATGTCGGCGGTCTTCAATGTATTGATTGCTTTCAACGTCATCAGTTCCGGGTCACCAGGCCCGGCGCCTACCAACGTTAACCGTGGTTGTTTTTCAGATGAAAATACAGATGCCATCACGATGCGGTTTCAGTTGCTTGTTCCAACGCCCGGAAGGAAAATATCTTCTCAATGAACCTCCGAGCATCATCTAAGTATGTTGACGCAAAGCATTCATCAGGCTCGTGTTTATTGATGCGAAGAACGAATTCCTGAAAGGAACTTTCTAATTGAAATACGCCCGTTTCGATAAAATGTGTCTGGAAATCATTCAGTATCTGAATGTGCGTGCTGGGTTTCAGATCCTTTGTCAGCAGTAATGCTTTCCCTGTATTGATCAATGCAGCGTAGCAGTGGTAAACAGAATCCGCATATTGACGGTTTTCAAAAGTCTCCATCGCGAGCGCAAGCTTCTCTTCTGAATCCAGAAATAATGTCGATACAAGATCGATGATAACACCAGCGCACTCACCTACTGTGGTATGCAATGCAAATATCTCTTCGTGGCCCCAATCAATATAATCCAATGGCGTGGTGTTCGTTACGTCGCCGAGTGGCTTTAACAAACCGTAAAAGTATTTTTGTCCAAGACGTTTGTAGTAATCATGATAATATTCACCTTCCAACGCATTGGTCTCATAGTCTGTCAGTAACACACGAAGCACATCGGGCCCGCGCCGGCTCGGAATCTTAATACCAATCTTATCGGCAATGACTCCGTCGCCATTGGAAAGCTTTCCTCCTCCAAGCAATACCACCAGTGCCGGCATAACTTTACCTTGTTTATCTTTTATGGAGCTGCCATGAAAGCCGATTCCTGCGAGTCCATGCTGGCCACAGGAGTTTGGGCAACCGCTGATCTTGATCTTGATGTCGTTGTTGTAGATCAGGTCTGGAAACTCGTTTTTGATAACACGTTCAAACTCCGCCGAAATATTTGAGCTGTCGGAAATACCGAGCGCACATGAGTCAGTACCGGGGCAAGCGGTGATGTCACCAACACTGTCGAATCCGGGTTCGGCGAGCCCAAGCTTGTCGAGGGCCACAAACAAATGCGGCAGACTTTCGGCGCGAACAAAACGCAACAGATATCCCTGGTTCACCGTTACGCGCAGTTCGCCTGAAGCGAACTGGTCGACGACTTCGGCAAATTCACGCGCCTTAGCCGATGGAAGATTTCCAAGCAGTAACTTTACGTAAACACCGAAGAAACCTTTTTGCTTTTGTTCAAATACGTTCGTTTTATACCAACGATCATATTTCCCAGCGTCGCTCAAATCCGGCGGCGCTGCGCTCACGACAGGGCCCGCCTTGTATTCTGTGTACGACTGCCAATCGACTTTAAACGAGGGCGACTTCAGTGCTTTTCTCTCCAGGTTGACAAGCTCCATCAACTTATCAAGGCCAATATCATCAAGCAGGAATTTCAATCGCGCTTTCATTCTTCGGTTACGTTCGCCGTAACGATCAAAGACGCGAATGACAGCCTCAGTAAACGGTAGGATCTGATCCTCATGCAAAAACTCAAACGCAGTTTGCGCGAGATAAGGATTTGCGCCGAGCCCGCCACCAACGACAACTTTGAAGCCACGCTCTCCATCCTTAACCTTTGGAATGAAACCTACATCGTGGATGAAGGTAAAGGCAGTGTCTTCTTCCGAAGAAGAAAATGCAATCTTGAATTTACGTCCCATCTCCTGACAAATCGGATTCCGTAGAAAGTACTTAAACATTGCCTCTGCGTAGGGTGAAACATCAAAAGGTTCTTTCGGATCAATGCCCGCCGTTGGCGATGCTGTGATATTTCTAACGGTGTTGCCACACGCCTCGCGAATGGTAATATCGTCCTGTTCGAGCTTCGCCCATAACTCGGGCGTGCGGTCAAGGCTGACAAAATGAATTTGTATATCCTGTCGTGTCGTAGCATGAAGGTTACCGCTGGCATATTCATCAGAGATATCAGCAATCCTTCGAAGTTGCATTGTCGTCACTCTCCCGTAAGGAAGCTTTATACGAATCATCTGCACACCCGGCTGACGCTGGCCGTAGATACCCCGTACCAAACGGAGGCTTCTGAACTTATCGTGATCAATCTTTCCCTCCCGAAATAAGCGAATCTGTTTTTCGAGCTTAATGATATCGTGCGCGACTACCGGGTTGTTAACATCTTCCAACTCTGATCTGAAACTTTGCATTGCTTTAACATTTAATAAAAAAAAAAGAAGCCTTTCCTCATACAACAGGAAAGGCTTCGACAATATGTTTATACGAAACAACCTCCTGCTAACCGAATGCATGCTTGCAACACCAGCAAGATGCAGGCGCAAACATCATCGACATACAGGTTAACGAGTTGTTCATTCTTAAATCAATGTTTAAAAGTATAAGACTTTATCAGGATTTCAAAATGGCGAACAAGCAATCATGAAATATAAATACCGAACAAGCGTTTGTTGCGTACGTGCAAACGTAGGAATTGGACACAGGCCCGTCGTTTGGCAAACCGATGCATTGAACTACTTTTTTCGAATCAAAAAAAAGCAGTCATTGCTGACTGCTCAAACACCATGGCAAAGTGGTCGTTTTAAAATCGGTCTTCAATCTTCGATGAGATGAAGGTCGGGCATCTCCAGGCATTTGATTTCCTGCACGGCACCGCCGGCGATACCTCGTACATCGCCGTAAAGGCAAACCAGGTTCTCCATCGCCTTCATGAGTTTCTTTTCGCGTTTGGCCCACTGGCTCATGAACAGGCTCTTCTCTTTCATGAGGTCTTCAAGCATTTCATTGTAGGACTCAAATGCAGCTTCCAGCTTTTGTCTGAACTCGTTACCGGTGATATAACTATAAATAAGATTCATTTTATCGCCTTTGTTTTCCTGTGCGGCAAACAACTCTCCCATTCGCAGCATATTGAAGCGAAACAGGTGCGCGAGTGCTTTGAACTCAGGAAACGTGCAGATCCACACGCCATCACGCTCACCAAAGCGCGTCATTCCCTCTGGAAAAGCATCGGTGACGATAACACCAATATCGATCTGACGGGCGCGCATATCTTCCTTCAGCTTTGATATCCAATCATTGCTGAAGTGCTTCGTGCGTTTGCTTTCGTACAGTATTTTTCCACAGGTGCGATTGTACTGATCTCTCACAACATGAACGCAATCTCCCCCGCGCTTGCCCTTTGATACTTCTTCAACGACATCGCGTGGAAAAGCGCAAGAAAGAAATTCTTCTATGGCAAGCTCCTGCACTTCACCCTGCAACTGCATCGACCCTTGCTCGGATTTGCGCTTCATCTCATTGATGAGCTTATGCTGATCATCCAATTTCTTTTGTAGTTCGGCCTGGCGAAGGCGCTCTTCCTCGCGTATGCGTTCCGTCTCTTCGTTAACGCGTTTTTGCATCGACAGCGCCAAAGCCTCCCTTTCGCGATGCAGTGTCATTTCCTTTTCATGGAAAACAAGCGCGGCCTTTTGCATGGCTGTACTTTCAATCTGATCCTTGATAAGTTTTTCACGCTCAACGAGACGTTTTTTCATTTCCAGTTCCAGGTTCTCCTCGCGCGACTTCATTTCCATTTCCTTACGCGACATCTCAACGGTCATGACTTGAAGCTCCCTGAGTTGGGCATCGCGTGTACGTTTCTCCTCCTCTAATGCTTTTAGCTGAATTTTATACTTGCCCAGCTCTTCTTTCCTGATGTTCTCGGCCACAAGACGCGCATTGGTCGCGAGCTTTGCATCGAACTCTTTTTCAAGCTGTTCCCTTATCTGATGACCAAGGGCATCTTCAGGATTAAACTTATTTCCGCAATGAGGACATTTAACGAGCAACGAAGTTTCAACAAGATTGTTCATAAGCCTTAATGTTTGATTCAAAAGAAATTCAAGCCTGTGACAGCTTATGTCACTACCGGAAATTTGACCGAAAAACTGTTATTTTACGGCCATGAAGAAAGTTGCGCCGAAAAAAGCTCCGAAGAAAAAAGAAGAAGCCATTCTACCGCATGGCAAGCTGATGCGATTGTTTCAGATCATCGCCGTGCTTAAATCCGGCCATTGGACGATTCAGCAGCTTGCTGACCGCTTCGATACGAGTGTGAGAACAATTTACAGGTACATCAAGCTTTTGGAAGAGGTCGAGTTCCTCATTGAAAAGGATTTCAATAATCGCTATTTCATTGTGACGTCAGATGATGATCCAACACAGACAATATTTACAATCGAGGAAACGAAAGTGATCCGTAAGCTGATTCAGGGTGCCGGCGATAATCCGCTTAAAGATTCGTTGCTACGAAAGCTCGCTTTGAACTCGGAACTTGACAGCATGCCGCAGCTTTTTGTAAAAGTGCGTCTCAGCAAATTCATTGAAGAGCTCGCATCAGCGATCAAACACAAACACCAGGTTGTTCTTAAAAATTACCATTCGGCAAACAGTAACGAGATCAGCGACCGTCTTGTCGAACCTATTCACTTCGGCGACAACTATCAGTCGATCATTGCTTTTGATACCAAAGACAAAGTATGCAAGCAATTTAAGCTTGATCGCATCGGAGAAGTGCTTGAGATGGAGAATGTGTTCAAGTACGAATCGCAACATGAGAAGAAAGATGCAGATATTTTCGGATTCAGCGGTAAGGATCAGAAATGGGTAACACTGAAATTAGGTATGCGCGCATACCTGCTTATGCGTGAGGAATTTCCACTTGCACTTCAATACCTCGAACAGAAAGAAGACTGTTACCAATTCCACGGCCCGGTTTCTAACTATGAGGGAATCGGACGGTTTGCACTCGGGTTAATCGACGATCTGAAAATCGTTGGCCCGGAAGAGTTCCGGCAGTTTATAGCCAATAAAATGAAGGTTTACCTAAACTAATCGACTTCGAAGAATTTACGCAGGAATTTAGGGTTCTATTTAGTACATTGTTATCTCAACGATGTACCGTGCCCAATATTCAGGAACTTATTAATTGCCATGAGTCGCAAACGAAGCTTCGTTTCCTGTTAAAGAACGGAAAGGTTAAGAATGGTGTGATCCTACATATCATCAAGGATGAGTTCATAATCATCCGCACAGATCAATTTCGTATTAAGCATGATCTTATCAAGCTGACAGAAATCTTCAAGGTTGTCGGTTTGACGAACTAGCGCTGCTTTTATTTAGTGACACCTGAAACTTTTCGACCCCTTCGTTCGTCTCACGGGTATATTCAAATAAAAGATGCAGGTTTCGTTTCACTGGCCTTCCCGATTTCCCGGCGCGCACATCGCTAAATACGACATAAGGTTTCTTACAGCTGTTTTTTTTATTTGCTCGTCCTGTGGATTTTCTCAAAATATCCCTGTTAAGAATGATGTTCATGTCGCTGGCTCGCTTCGCGCTGTCATGAAACAAAACGATCTACGAAGTAACATCTACCTTGATACAATTGCAATAAAGAAACATCTATATGGCATAGGGCCATTGGACTCGCTGTCAGGAGAGATCACGGTTATCAATGGAACAAGCTATGTATCTGAAGTTGATGCCGACGGTAGCATTGTCATCAGGAAAACTTTCAAAATCGGAGCGCCGTTTTTTGTATATGCGACGATGTCATCAGGAACTGCATTAAAGATTCCGGATTCAGTCTCGAACATCCCTTCTTTAGAAAGACACCTTGCAAAAGTATACGGCGAACGAAAAGAAAAACCATTTCCATTTACAATCCGCTGCCGTGCAACAGTTGCGTTAATCCACATTGTAAATCCGGGTTCCACTGGCGGAAATGATGGTGGTCATGAACATAAGAAAGTAAAATTTACACTCGAAAACAGGCCCGTTAACATTGTAGGATTTTACTCCGAAAAACACAAAGGTATCTTCACGCATCACGATAGCAATATCCATTTGCATTTGATCACACCTGATAAAACGATGATGGGACATGTTGACGAAATAACTTTCGTCGAAGCGCTCATCACAATACCGGCAGAATAATTTCCAATTTATATAATCTAACAAAACTAAAAATGTCGAATCGATTCGTATTGCTCACCTTTATTCTCCTGATCACCTTCGTTCCACTCACATCAGCGCAAAGTGATGGAACGATTGTCAGCAAAACAAGTTTTCAACTGAAAGAAGAGTTACTTCACCAAATTGAAACCCGTTTCCCTGGAACGCGAGCAAAGCTACAGGCTGTCGATTTCTCAAAAGTTATATACTTATCGGATGGATTAAAAGTAACAGCGTACATGGCCGAGCCGAAAGCGGAAGGTAAATATCCCTGCCTCATCACCAACAGAGGCGGTAATCAGGACTTTGGAAAATGGAACCCAATTACCCTTGCTATGTTTCTTGGCCGAATGGCGGAGTGGGGTTATGTTGTGATCGGCAGCCAATATCGCGGTAATGATGGTGGTGAAGGCAAGGAGGAGTTTGGTGGCGCAGATGTTCACGACGTACTTAATCTTATTCCTGTGTTGGCACAAAATGAGAAAGCTGACACGTCAAGGATGGGAATTGAGGGTACAAGTCGTGGAGGTATGATGACTTACCTCGCTTTAAAAGAGACATGCAAATTCAGAGCTGCAGTTGTGTCTGCAGGCATGGCGAATGGTTTCACTACACTAAAGACCCGGCCTGAAATGGAACAGGTTTACCTGGAACTTGTACCGGATTTTGCTGCCAACAAAGAAAAGGCACTTCAATCTCGATCAGCAGTTTACTGGTCCGACGCGATGTGTAAAAATACGCCATTGCTGATTATGCAAGGCTCTGCCGACTGGCGGGTAACGCCTGATCAGTCATTAGAACTTGTCAATAAATTATATGCAGCTAAACATCCCGTTCGTTATGTATTTTATGAAGGGGCGGATCATAGCCTCACCGAGTTTAGGGATGAGGCATTTAGTGAAACGAAAAGGCATTTCGATCATTATGTAAGAGACAGGAAGCCTCTCCC
>DASPJN010000274.1:0-16542 GCA_035628595.1 Chryseosolibacter sp. | reverse complement strand
GGATTTTCGGAAGGCATGCACGCTGAGTTGAAAAAGTACAACATCAAAGTAACAACGATCATCCCACACCTGATGCGGACTGGCAGTCCGAGAAACATTACCGTAAAAGGCGATCACGAAAATGAGTATGCGTGGTTTAAGATTGCAGATTCATCGCCAATGCTGTCTCAGGAGGCTGCATCGGCTGCAAAGGAAATTATTCATGCGCTGGAACACGGCGAAGCTGAGAAGACACTCACGTTTACCGGTAACCTGGCAAGCAAGGTGCAGGGCGTTGCACCATCATTGATGAGTAACGTAATGGGCATTGTCAATGAGCTTCTCCCCGACAACACAAGCAAAGAAGCCAAGGCCGGTCATCAATCAGAATCGAAAAAATCAACAGGAAAGATAAGTGCGCTTTCTGATCGGGCCGCGGTTCGCAATAATGAATACTGACGTCCGTAAGTTCATGCAGAGATAGGCAAACGTGAAGAGTGCCTCTGAATACACAACATTTTCGGTGATCGACTCACATCCTGGCGTCGTCAAGTCCTGAGGCGCATTGGCTTTGCGCGTTGAGCCGAAGGTATCTCACCCAACTTCGAAATTAGGTTTCGATAGCACGCGCAGAATCTATGGCTGAAGGCCAATGACACGGCGTGGACCGAGATTCCTCCTTCGCCAGCTTCGGCGGACAAGCTCTTCGGCGACCTTCACAAGACGCTTCGCCTCATGAATCTCGTCTTTGTATTCCACCTGAGGTAAGTAGTAGTCCAAATAAGCCCTTTGCCCGTCCAGATGACATCGTTCATTGCCTGGATCGGGTCGACAGCCGTCCAGATGAAGGTAATCACCGTCCAGATAGAAGTGTTCGTGGTTCAGATGAGGTCAGCATCCGTTCAGACGGGCGGCTTCGTCGTACAGATAACACCGATCACTGCCTGGATCACCTTAGCAGATATCCAGATGAAGGCATCCACCGTCCAGATCGTGCCGTTCGCTGTTCAGATGTGATCAGTAACACGTCAACTAATGCCCAAAACTGCTTCCACGTGGTTGCGTCTTTCAGAAATGTTATAACGCATGGTTTTAAACTTAAACCCGCGCCATTTTATGTTTAACGATCCGCTGAATAGCGAAGCCGAATAATAATCCGAAGGCACCAAAGCCGGCAAGGATAACAGGAAGGTTCGCTTTGATCTGCGCCGTGGAGATTCCGAATAGCTTTCCAATAAAAAATCCCAATGTGCTCACGGTAGTGGCCCAAATTAATCCAGACACAATGGAATAAAACAAATACTGACGCGGCCTGATGCTGCTCATACCAATGACCAGTGGAATGATCACACGAAAGCCGTATAGAAACCGGTAGGTCAGCAGGATCTGTATCGTGTTTTCGCGAAAGAAATTCGTGACGGGCAAAACTTTTGCATGGAGCTTCGGCCTTCTTTCGATGAACAGTTTCCCGTTGATACGACCAATCAGATAATAGAGCCAGTCACTGACAAAAGATCCAGCGAACGCAAAAAGTATTGTTAATGGCGCGCTGAAAAATCCTTTATATATAAGAGAAGAGGCAATCAGGATGGCAGTCTCGCCTTCGAAGAAAGTGCCGACCATCAATGCCATGTAGCGATATTGATCAATGAGCGACTCCAATGTTAGTCGTTCACATCAACCTTGCAAACATTGTCCAGGCCGAGGTGCATGAGCGCATCACCCGCGTTGATCACCGGACTATTATTCAAACCAATGACATACCCGTTTTCATTGGCCTTCACCTGTTCCTTGAATTCCCCGAAAGGATCGGTGATCGTTCCAACCCATTCGTGCTTCTTTACAAATTGTCCGGCTTTGACGGTGGGCTGGAATAATCCGGCGTGTTTTGCGCGCACCCATGCCGAACTCCAGATCATCCGCGTTTCCTCCGTGATCTCCGGAGCCCAATCAATCATATTAAGATGTTTCATCAGGCGAAGCGTACCTGACACACCTTCTTCGATGGCGTGGTTATCAAACCTGAGAGACTCGCCACCTTCGTATACAATGATGCTCTTGCCTTTCTTTGCTGCTTCGCGCCGCAGGGAATTAGGTCTGAACCCGGCGTCAATGGTGAAGGGCGCGTGAAACGCAAGCGCCAGCTGTTCGTTCAATTCGTTTTTCAACACCGCCCGCACTTGCGGATAATTAGTGCGCATAGCGCCGCCGGTGTGGAAGTCGATACCGTAATCAATGAAAGGAATTACATCATGCATCAGGTGATAAGCCACGCGGCTTGCAAGCGAACCCGTGCGACTTCCGGGAAATGAGCGATTGACATCTTTCCCGTCCGGCACATCACGCGAATAGTTCAGAAATCCGTACACATTAATGATCGGCATACAAACGACCGTGCCGCGCTTCACATGGTGGAGACCACGGTCGATGATTCGTCGTACAACCTCCATCCCATTAATTTCGTCGCCGTGCATGCCTGCCATCAGTGCAAGCACAGGCCCGTCCTCAACCGCCCGTGAAACATAAATGGGTGTATCTATCTGCGTATGCGATGGAAGCCTTGCAATGTTGATATTGATTTCTCTGAACTCACCCGGGTTGATCTCCTGGCCGGCAATGATTAATTGTCTCAAAGGATTAACTGTTAAGGTCGTACATTTCCAACCTTCAAGATAAAAACTTTCGGACGAATTATCTACCCACGGGATCTGACTAAGCGTTGATCACGTCTTTCTGGGTCTTCTTCTTCCCTGCGGTCTTCTCGATAAACCTGAAAATGCGTCCTGCGATGTCAACACCAGTGGCGCCTTCGATACCTTCAAGGCCTGGAGATGAGTTTACTTCCAGGATCAGCGGACCCCTGTTTGATGGCAACATGTCAACACCTGCGACGCCAAGTCCCATTCGTTTTGCTGCGGTGACCGCTGCGTGATTTTCTTCGGCGGTAAGTTTGACAACAGTGGCGGTTCCACCGCGATGGAGATTCGAGCGAAACTCTCCATCCCTAGCCTGCCTGCGCATGGCACCGACCACTTTGCCATTCACCACAAACGCGCGGATATCAGCCCCTTTGGCTTCACTAATAAATTCCTGAACGATGATTCGTGCATGGATTCCATGAAAAGCTTCAATCACAGACTTCGCGGCTTTCTTGTTTTCAGCGAGCATTACACCGAGACCTTGTGTTCCTTCAAGTAACTTGATTATTACCGGCGCGCCACCGACCGCTTCAACCACACCATCCACCTCGCGCGAGTAGTCCATAAAAATTGTTTTTGGAAGTCCGAGGCCCGCGCGGGAAAGGATCTGGAGACTGCGGAGCTTATCGCGTGAGCGGATGAGTGCCTGCGATTCCACGGCAGTGAAAACTTTCATCATTTCGAACTGCCGAACCACAGCGGCGCCGTAAAAAGTTACCGAGGCACCGATACGTGGCACGATGGCATCAAAATAATCAAGCGTTCTTCCCTGGTAAATGACCGTTGGATTTTTCTTTTCAATATAGAGAACACACTTCATGTGATCGATGATCTCAACGTGGTGCCCGCGTTCTTCACCGGCTGCAACCAGGCGACGCGTAGAATATAATTTTGGATCTCGGGAGAGAATAGCAATGTTCATAGTCGGGTTGTTTAGCCAATGGTTATTATCGATTCACCTTTGCAAGGGAACGCTTATGTCGGAATGATAGATTTTTTCTTGTTACGTCAATCAAAAAACGCTCTCTTAAAATCTTTCTTCCAATCAGGATCGGAAACTTCAGTTGTCCACGATTACACAATGAGAATTCTGTGGTTATCACTTCGCCAAAGATCCGCACGGAAGTAACAATGACAAATCTTTTTTCAACTTCACCAAATGAGTTCTTGATATCGCGTTGTTCGAACTCGGAGAATGTAAAACGTAAGCCTGTAAACTCGGGATGTTCAGCATCCAGCAGGATAAAATTCAGCTTGCCATCCACTACTTCTGTCAGCTGACAATGCAGGCTGCAGGTGTAAGCACCGGTGTCAATTTTCGCATGAATATTGGTTAATCCAAGCATCGGCAGGTCTAACCGGTCATATCTTCCAAGAACAATCATGGATGAGAGCTTTATACAATATCCATAAATAAAAAAGCCCTGCCAATAACAGGGCTTTAAATTTCTATGATGTTTTGCTTAGGCTTTGACCTTAAAATCGACTTGTGTATTCTCCCACATAAGTGAAATTTTATCTTTTTCCGGCTTAATGGTGAGGGTTTCGACGAATTCTTTGGTTTTAGATGGTTTTACGTTTACCCGAAGCGCGTCCTGCGATTCATCGTAATTGTAAGCTCCCCATTGATTGTTGGTCTTATTAAAAATGATCGTCCATTCATTTTCATTTGGAATGGTGAATAATGCGTATTTGCCGGCTGGCAGTTCTTTTCCTTCGATCCTCACGGCCTTATCAAATTCAATAGTGGTAGCTTCATTGGCACCCGTGCGCCATACTTTTCCGTAAGGTTCGTTGCCGCCGATCATTTTGCGTCCCCTTGCAGATGGCCTGCAATAAACGATGGTTGTTTTAGCTCCCCCAACCGTTTCAGCGATTGTTTCCTTCGGGCTTAAAGGTTTATTCTGGGCAGATACTTCGACGAAGGTGAAAGCTGCCATCAGCGTGAGTACGAGTAAGGTAATTTTTTTCATATAGGTGGAATTAGATTTGGGTTTCAAGTTATCACTAAAAAGCCCCCGATTTCTCGAGGGCCTTCTATCTATTAAGATTACCTGTAAACTAATATATCAAACGAAGGAATGACAATAAAAGTTGGAACATTAACAATATTTTAACGCGGTGATGAATTCGTGGCAGCACTAGCGGCCAAACGGGTTGAGTGCCGACATGGCTCGTTTTCCACCACCCATTTTGTTCATCGTTTTCATCAGCTTGCGCATATCACCAAATTGTTTCAAAAGGTTATTAACCTCCTGAACGGTTCTTCCGCTGCCTTTTGCGATGCGGTTCTTCCGGCTACCGTTTATGACATCCGGATTTTCACGCTCTTCGTTCGTCATCGCGCGGATGATTGCTTCAATGGGTTTGAAAGAATTATCATCGATATCGACGTCCTTCATGGCTTTGCCCATTCCGGGAATCATGCCGATGAGGTCTTTCATATTTCCCATTTTCTTGATCTGCTGAAGTTGATTCAGGAAATCGTTGAAATCGAACTGGTTTTTGCGAATCTTCTTGTTAAGACGTTTGGCTTCATCTTCGTCGAATGCCTGTTGTGCCCGTTCAACGAGACTGACAACATCACCCATGCCGAGAATCCGGCTCGCCATACGATCGGGATAGAACCGATCCAGCGCTTCCATCTTCTCACCAGTGCTGATAAATTTGATCGGCTTGTCGACAACACGGCGAATGGATAGCGCAGCACCACCACGGGAATCACCGTCGAGCTTCGTCAACACAACACCATTAAAATCGAGGCGATCATTGAAGACCTTTGCAGTATTCACCGCATCCTGACCGGTCATCGAATCGACAACGAACAACGTTTCAGCGGGATTCAAAGCCTCCTTCAACTTGGCGATTTCGTTCATCATCGCCTCGTCCACAGCCAGACGTCCGGCAGTATCGACAATCACAACACGATGATTATTTTTCTTCGCGTGCTCGATAGCAGCTTTCGCGATCTTCACGGCATCCTTGTTCTCAGGCTCAGCATACACCTCCACGCCTACCTGGCTTCCCAACACTTTCAACTGATCAATAGCGGCAGGCCGGTAAATATCACAGGCAGTAAGCAATACGTTTCTTCCTTGCTTTTTCAGATAGCTCGCCAGTTTTCCGGAGAATGTCGTTTTACCAGAACCTTGAAGACCAGCGATAAGAATGATAGCAGGGTTGCCTTCGATGCTGATATCTTCACTTTCGCCCCCCATTAACTGGGTCAGCTCGTCGTTGGTGATCTTGATCAGAAGCTGGCCTGGAGAAATGGCTGTCAGCACGTTTTGACCGAGTGCCTTTTCTTTAATATCATCCGTTAGCTCCTTCGCGACCTTAAAATTCACGTCGGCGTCAATCAACGCCTTTCGAATCTCTTTGATCGTTGAGGCAACGTTTATTTCTGTGATTTGGCCTTGTCCTTTTAGGGTCTGAAAGGCTTTTTCCAGCTTAACACTTAAATTATCGAACATCGTCTGACTCCGTTAAAATTGAGGGGCCAAAGTTAATGAAAATGACCGCGATCTGCTAACCCATGATCGGATCACCGGAATGAAATGAGATCGAACAATTCACCCGCTTCGAAAGTGCTCCTTTCTGCAGCAAGCTCAATAAAACCATCTATCCCGGCAAGATTAACAAAATCTCCGGAACCGCCGCCGGCCGCAGGATAGGCAATCAGACGGGCGCCTTCGTTAACCACACGCACCTGGAGAAAATATGTGAGTGCCGGCTCGAACCTGAAATTTTCCCCCAACATTACCTTGGGATGAATGGTCGGTAAACCGAGACTGGCGCGTAACCATGGCTGAACATACCGATAAAAACATAGAAAGGTTGAAACGGGATTACCGGGCAAGGCAAAAACCGTTTTCCCTGAAGAGGTTCTACCAAACCAAAAAGGTTTTCCGGGTCGTTGCCTGACACCATGAAACATCTTGGTAACTCCAAGTTGTTCGAGCATCGATGGTACGTAATCAAACTTTCCTTTTGAGATCCCGCCTGACAAAATGATGACCTCATGCGTAACAAGAATAGTTGTGAGGGATGCGCGCGCAAAATCTTCGTTGTCGGGAATGTGATACCTCACCACCGGCCACGACAATGCTTTCATCGCTGCATGTAAAGCATAACTATTCGACTGCCTTATCTGGTGTGGTTGCGGCACCTGATCAATCTCCACAAGCTCATCACCAGTTGCGACAATGGCCGCGGACGGAAGGTCGTACACGTTCACATGCTTTAGCCCTACCGTTGCCATCAAGGCAACCTCTGCCGCGCTGATCTGCATATCTTTTTCCACCAGCACATCCTTTTCCCGGGCATCGCTTCCACGGCGGTGAATATTCTGAAAACGTTGAATGTCACTGCTGTTAATGGTGGCCTCCGCGCCTTTTATCGTGATGTTCTCATACGGGACAACCGTATCCGTATTCAACGGGAGAACAGCACCGGTCATCACTTCAATGCAATTGTTCGCATCCTGCAACTCATAGGCTGGCTGCCCGGCCGCTTGGGTGTACTCTATAGCAAAACCTTTGGAGCCTTCCTTCCACGAATTGAAATCAATCGCGATACCGTCCATCGCTACACGATCAAAAGCAGGAAAATCGCGATCAGCGATGATATTTTCAGCAAGCACGCGCCCGACCGCATCGGTAATGGACACAGCAACTGGATTGGCATGGTATAAATTTTCACGGATGATCGCCGTCGCTTCCTGAACAGTTATCATTTTTATTAACTTTGACTATTGAGTCTGACCGAGCCTGTACCTACTAATTAAAGATGAAAGATATCAACTTCTCGCATGTTGAAAACGGGAATCCCCGGATGGTTGATATTTCTGAAAAAAAACCAACGCATCGGACAGCCCGCGCGCAAGCAGTAGTGGACGTCGGGCCCATGATCAGCGAACTTATTCAAGACAACGAGATCCAAAGCGCCAAAGGGCCTGTGTTTCAGACGGCAATCATTGCGGGTGTCATGGCAGCGAAGAAAACTCCGGAACTGATCCCATTTTGTCATTCACTTCTTCTCGATGACTTTCAGGTGAGCATCAGGCATGAAAAAAATAAAATTCTCATTTCTACTTTCGCAAAACTGGAAGGAAAGACCGGGGCGGAAATGGAAGCCCTTACAGGGGCATCTGTTGCTGCCCTAACGATCTACGATATGTGCAAAGCCATCTCTCATGAAATCCGGATTGAAGAGATCCGGTTGATCGAGAAGACAGGCGGAAAAAATGACTTAAACAATCCTAAGACCTAAATGGCAACGTTCAGAAAAAAAGTATTTAACCTACTCGAGCCTTCTATTTCGGGATCCAAAGGCGCCAAATTCATTGAGTGGTTTTTGATCGTGTTGATCTTTGCGAATATCATCTCGATTATCCTCGAATCTGTAAAGGACATTAATGCGGTTTACGGCGAGTTTTTCAGAAACCTGGAATTCTTTTCGATCGCAATTTTCTCCATCGAATATTTTTTACGGATCTGGACGAGTGTCGAAAATCCTAAATACAATTTCAGCAGGAAGAAATACATTTTCTCGGGCATGGCTATTATTGACCTGCTCTCAATTCTACCTTCTCATCTTGACGTGATCCTGGGCTATATACCTGTTGATCTCTTGTTCCTCAGGATGTTCAGGCTGATGAGGCTATTCCGTCTGCTCAAAATTGCGCGATACCTGAAAGCACTCAATATCATGCAGGCGGTGTTGAAGGAACGCAGGGAACAGCTACTTGTCAGTATCATGTTCATCCTCTTCCTGCTGGTGATCGTTTCAACAATGATGTTCTATATTGAAAACGAAGCGCAACCTCAGCAATTTTCAAGCATACCTGCAACCATGTGGTGGGGAATTGCAACGCTCACCACCGTTGGATATGGAGACATGATCCCACTCACGCCGATCGGAAAAATGCTTGGCGGAATGATCGCCATTCTTGGTATCGGATTATTTGCATTACCGGCCGGTATCTTCTCATCAGGACTAACGGAACACATGTACGGAGGAAGAACAAAGAACAATCTTCCCATTAAGAGATGTCCTCATTGTGGAGAAGATCTCGCTTCACATCCGCAGAAAGATATCCCGGAAGAAACGGCGAAACACGATTAATTGTGTTACTGCTGGTACAAAAGCAAAAGCTCCACGCGACGATTCTTTGCACGTTCTTCTTCTGTCCTGTTGGCATTAAGCGGTTCGGTCATACCCTTTCCATCGGCAGAAATGCGCTCAGTTCCCACGCCTTTTGAAATGAGATATGCTTTCACACGGTTCGCGCGAGCCACTGACAGCCGCTCGTTGAACGCTGCCGTACCAATGTTGTCTGTGTGACCAATTAAGGTCACCCGGAGATGAACATCCTCTTTCAAAACTTGCGCAAGCTCGTCGAGATAAGCAATGGACGAATCATCGAGCGCACTGCTATTACTTTGGAAATTGAAATATAGAATTGCTTTGTCAACTTCAACGATGCTTTCGTTCCCATGATTTGCAGCGATGACCGAATCGCGTCTATGTTTAATGTTTTCCGCGAACGAATTATCCGTTACCGGATCAGCTTCAACTTTATCCTCCGGCTTTTGTTTCGGCAGCGTTCTACTTTCGTTTGCCGTTGGCTTTTTGGGAACCGCTTTCCGCGCAGGCGAGGTTTTCTCAGCCGGCAACACGAGACGTTTCAACACGAGCGCAATTTCAAAGGCGCCAATATTGGAAATGTTCTTCTTATCAATATGGAAATCGTAGCTGAAACCAAGCGACAAACCGTCGTTGTGAAATTGCAGCCCAAAAATGCCGGATCGGTCAACAACATATTTGGTGATGACATCAACATGAAATGGAGCCGATGTTCTTGTTCCTTTCACGTCGCATCTCGTAACTAACCCGATGTTCAAAACATCATTTGAAGCGCTGCGCGTGTAAAGCGCCTCCGGAAACACCGACATATTACTCTCTTTAAATAATCTGAAACCTGCCTGTGCAACCCATGTTTTACTTATCGGGGACGCCACGTCCAGGAAAGCTTCGTCAACTTTATTGAAATCAAAAAGCGCCAGGCTTGCATAACCCGTTCTGACACCATCGCGCGCGATGTTTTGCCACGAGAAACCGGAAGAAAATGTCAGCAGGCTGGCATTCAATGTTCCGAAATTCTCGCCTGTCGGGAGATTCTCGTCAAATCCGCGGTCAGCCACATACTGCGCACCTGTACGGAGGCCATCCAGATTCAACGATCGTTGCTGATAAAGTGCCTTTATGCCAAGCTGTATTGATTGGTGATCATTGAGAAAAACATTTCCCGCATAGGATAGTGATCCTTCCTGGATTTTGAACAATCCGCCCGAACGATCATCCATCAATGTAACGCCAATGCCCGACCAACGTTTGCCCGAAGTCCTGCTGATAAATGGATATGTAACCGATAATAAATTACTGTTTAGCGTGATCTCGCTTGCCGTACCCTGGTTTCGATAAATAAAACCGATCGATGCAAAATCATGCTGCGCAACCGCGGTGGGAGTCACTCGCGCGTCCGCAAAATTATATTGACTGAATTGGAAATACTGTGCACTGGCCTGACTGGCAAATCCGATCACAAAACAAATCAGGAGGAATTTTTTCATAGAATCATCTCATCAGCACAACAGACCCCACGCTCTTGCCATTAAATAAAATTTTCGTTCCCGCTGCAGTCTCACCTTTTACCTCCCAGTAGTAAACGCCCACAGGCTGATCGCGTCCATTGGAAGTTCCATTCCATCCGTTAACCGTAATTTCATTCGCGTTCGTGCTGGAATATACAACGGTACCCTCGCGGTTATAGATGCGAAATTCGAATGCTGCAACCTCATGTAAACCATAAGCATTCAGCAGATCATTCTTTCCATCCGCATTTGGGCTGAACAGGGCAGGCAGGAAAGCCGTGCGCTCTTCGTAGCGAATTACATAGACCTTCACATCACCGCAGTCATTTGACGCCGGACCCAACGATATGATTGTATCCGGAAGATGAGGTGTGAATTCAAAAGTGCTTCCCTCTTGAAGCAAACCATTTGTCACCGAAAACCATACAGCCCCCTGTGGCGCTTCCAGATCGACCGGTTCATTCGAAACCAAAATCTCTTCCCGCGCAAATGAAGTACACGAAATAACCCCAGTCACAATTGCACGCTCATTGCTATGCATACCATTGTCGATTGCCTGGATCGAATACTGAAACGCCGAAGCGTTATTCTTTAGCAGGAAGAAATTACTGGTTCCGGCATTTCCATGATGAGTGATCAAACGTTCGCCCGAAATAAGGTCAAAGTCCGGAGCAACCGGCATTTCACCTTGCGATTGCATGGCCACATCGTAGGTAATTGCCGAAGCAGCCGTGTGATCATCCGAACTTCGTTCCCAGGTAAGAAGAATATTCCCATCAAAAATCACAGAGCGAATACCGGAAGCAGGTGTAGGCGGAGAATTTATCGTGACGCTTGTATTGTCAAAAACGCGAAGAGCTGAGGTACCACCTGATAGTAATTGAATAACGTCAAGGTCTCCATCATGATCCAGATCTGCGTATGCGACGTCAACTACATCGTCGGCAGGCAGATCTTGATTTCCTGTCTCTGGCGAGATGATCACGTTCGACGGAATTCCATTTTCGGGTTTACTGAAAAATGCGATATCGGCGATACCGTCAACGTCGAAATCTGCCGCAAACATTTTCGCGTCATGGATTTGTGTCGGGGCCGTATCCGCGCGAAACCCATTACCTTGGTTAAACAATATTACAGTCGGTTGTCCATCTGTTGATGAGGCGACGAGATCCTGAAAACCGTCACTATCAATATCCGACAATGCAATACGGGCCTGGTACTCGAGCAATGTGGTCTCGGTAAATTGCCATAGTGCGATTGCCTTCAACAAAATTACCTTTCCATCACCATCTGCGATACCCGAAAGTATGACGTCCTTTTTCCCATCATGGTTTTGATCGAATATCTGAATATCGGTTAGCGAAATGTTTGCCTTTTCAAAAACCAACTCCCAGGTTTGGGGCCCGCGTGTGAAAATGCTAACCCTTCCGGCGTTGCGGGAAAGAATTAATTCCGGTTCGCCGTCGCGGGATAGGTCTTCGACAAGAATTCGCACAGCGCCGATGTCAAGAATCGATTCTTCCTGGAAAATAAAATTACCGTTGTTAATCAGGGCAAAAGTCTCGTTAGCCTGATCGCTTGAAAGAAGTTCCAGGTCGTTATCGCCATCATAGTCCAATATTTGCGGAGGCGCAATCACAAATGGAAAAGTAACAGAATAGCGTAAGACATATGTGTCGTCGGTATTTTCATAGATCTCAATGCGGGTAGATCCATTCATTTCCGCTGAAAGCACGACATCTTTATTGCCATCATTATTCATATCAGCAATCTCAATTCGATTGTATGTCCCGGTTTCCGGAAGGGGTGTCAAACCCGAAGGCTGTAGGTATTGCGCCCCGGCAACGTTACCGATGAGAAAAGACAGCAAAAACAATAAACGGCTCACGAATCGAATTAAAAATTGACAGAAAGCCAAACAAGAATGAAATATTTTGGCATCCCAGTGTGTGAAAATTACGCATTATGAAACCGAAATTTTTTTAATGAATTTCTTTTTATAAAAAAAGGGAGTGTATATCCTCCCTTGATGCTATCTTTGTCGTGTCTAAATTCTGGCTTTATGAAATCTCTAACAAGAAGTTTTCTTCCTGAAATCTTCACCAATCCTATCAGTAGGAATCTGATCTTTATTTTCGTCACAACTTTAATGGCTGCCATTGTCATTGTAACGGCAACCATCATGGTTTTCGATCAGTGGTGAGCTACCATAGCGGTTTCCGGGCGTGCTGAAACCCAGGTTTCCCCATCCTCGAATACCTCTTTTTTCCAGATCGGTACAGATTGCTTGATCGTATCGATGATGAACTCGCATGCCGCAAAAGAATCGGCACGGTGCGGTGTTGAAACTGCGACGGCTACCGAAACTTCACCGGGTTTCAACGTTCCAATACGGTGACTAACGCCCCATCCGAGCAAAGGCCAGCGATGTGATGCCTCATCCACGATCTTTTTTATTTCAGCAATGGCCATGGGCTCATACGCTTCATATTCGAGCCACAACACTGTTTTCCCATGCGCATTGTTTCGCACGGTCCCGATAAAAACGTTTACTGCTCCGGCGTTGAGGCTCGAAGCAGTATCAATCACTTTTTGAACGTCGATTGCTTTCTCAGTTAGTTTTATCATAACGCGATTGGGTTGAATCCGACATTTATTTTACTGGTAAATAAATGTAACGAGCCGGGATTCAAAGATCAAGCGGACGATCAAAACACCGCGTCGTCAGCCGCCGCTTACAGGCGGTATTAAGGCAATTTCATCGGTTTCGGAAATGCTCGACGAGTCCTCTGCATATTGATTGTTGACTGCAATAAGCAATGAGTTAAGTCCCTTCAGGTCGGAAAAACGGCTTTGCAGCGCCGTGCGCAGATCAAGAACCGTGTCGCCATTGAATTCGAAAAATATTTCACGACCTCCGAGAATCTCTTTCGTCACACCAAAAGCTTTCAGTTTTATTTTTTTCATCCCGGCTAAAAATATGATTCATATCTTTATCGGCAAACAAGTTTTTTTGACTCAGTTATTCGATAACCACGGCAGAATTTTAAACTACGTCAGAATTGCTGTCACTGACCGCTGTAATCTGCGCTGCAGTTATTGCATGCCAAATGACATCCGATACCTTCCAAAATCCCATCTGCTGACATTTGAAGAAATCGAGCGCATGGTTGCGATTTTCGCCGGGCTGGGTATTTCAAAAGTTCGTCTTACAGGTGGCGAACCGTTTATGTGCAAAGGGCTTCCGGATCTGATCGAACGGATTCTTCGTGTTGAAGGTATCAGTGAATGTCACATCACAACCAATGGTGTGTTGACCGCTCCCTATGTTCCGATACTGCGAAATCTCGGCGTAACGTCAGTGAATCTGAGCCTTGATGCATTCGACCGACAACGTTTTCACAGAATCACCGGTCGCGATGATTTCGAGAAGTGCCTTGCAGCCCTGCATTTGTTGCTTGAACACGAAATACCGGTGAAGATCAATTGCGTGGTCATGGATGGATTAAACACAGACGATATTATTCCGCTGATTGAACTGACAAAGGATACTCCCGTTTCGGTTCGGTTTATTGAAGCGATGCCATTTAACGGAGGAGATTTTAAACACGACCTGGTCTGGGATCATAGAAAGATCTTGTCACATATTACGAGTAAATTTTCAACGCTGACTGCTATCAAAACTGACCCCAATTCAACCGCAGTCACTTATAAAATTCCGGGGTACAGCGGTACTGTAGGCATCATTGCTGGTTTCAGTCGCACGTTCTGCGGAACTTGTAATCGGATACGCGTGACAGCGCAGGGCACATTGAAAACATGTCTGTACGATAACGGCGTCTTCAGCCTCCGCGACCTGCTTCGAGCCGGAGCTTCGGATTCGATCATAGAAGCAAAACTCACCGACGCTTTCCAACAACGCTTCAGGGATGGCCGCGAAGCAGAGCAAATACATTCTTCGACATCGAAGTATTACGGATCGATGTCCGTAATCGGCGGGTAAATGAACGTCGACATTTACCTGCTTGCTGCGTGTTTCTTTTTCATTGCGTTACTGTACTCATCGGTGGGATTTGGTGGAGGTTCGCTATACCTGGCACTGCTCGCGCTTTCAGGTCTGGGTATTGAAACGATCAGGCCTGCGGCATTGATTTGTAATATTATCGTGGTCGCTGGCGGCACGTGGGTGTTTTACCGCGAAAGACAAATTGACCTGAAACGCTCCGCTATCATTATTGTGGCAAGCTTTCCGTTGGCTTTTCTCGGCGCATTGTGGCGACTTGAGGACTCGGTTTTCTTTTTGCTTTTGGGCTCGACCCTCATTGTTGCATCTGTTTTACTTTGGAGCGATGCAGATAGTAGAAACGCCCGGCCATCTTCAAAAACCGGTGTTGGCATTAGCGCGCTGGCAGGTGGCAGTATTGGTTTCCTATCGGGGCTCGTCGGCATTGGTGGAGGAATTTTTCTGTCTCCACTCCTGCATTTTTTGCGCTGGGATCAGCCACGACGGATTGCAGCACTGGCTAGCTTCTTCATACTCGTAAACTCAATTAGTGGATTAACCGGATATGCATTAAAGGGTCATCTCCCCTCACTTTCATTTCTGATGCCACTGGCACTGGCAGTGATTGCCGGCGGACAAATTGGTTCACGACTTGGCGCACGAAAGTTCGATCAGCAATTGATCAAGAAGATCACCGCCGTGGTGATCTTCATCGCAGGATTATTTATCCTAAGACAACATCTTTAAAACAACCTGCCACCAACGCCGTATCTGGATAAGTGTTATTTTGCGGCCATGAAAAAACTGAACTTTACGGCGGATGTCATGCCTCATCTCTTAGCCGTTGCCATCTTCCTCATTGTTACCGTTTTCTTTTTTAAACCCTTCTTTTTCGATAACAAAGTTCTTCAGCAACACGACATCCAGATGTTCCAGGGAAGCGCGAAAGCGATACAGGACTTTCGTGAAAAGTTTGACAGTGAACCGTTATGGACCAACGCCATGTTTGGCGGCATGCCGGCCTACCTGATCAGCGTACAATGGAGCACCGAACCAGTGTCGTTCCTGAAGCGCATACTTTCTCTTTGGATCGCACACCCGGTGGCGAACATATTTCTCGCATTTGTGTCGTACTACATCCTGTTGTTGACCTTCAGGATAAGGCCTTACCTTGCTATCGGGGGTGCTATTGCTTTCGGCCTATCATCATACATGATCATTGGTCTTTCGGCCGGGCATAACGCACGAATCGGGGCAATCGCATTTATGCCACTCGTAATGGCTGGCATCCAGCTGATGTTTACTAATCGCAGACTGCTTGGCTTTGCCGTCACTGCCGCGGGGCTTGCGCTGCATCTGCAGGAAAATCACCTTCAGATGACATACTATCTGCTGATCGTCGTCGTGATATACGGCATCGTTCATCTGATCGAAGCACTCAGAAACAAAACGATCCGTGAATACTTTGTAAACATTGGTCTGCTTGTGCCTGCCGTTTTACTTGCTGTCGGAACATTCTTCGGTCAATTTTGGGCGGTGACGGAATACACGCAATACACGATCCGCGGAAAATCAGAGCTCCCTACGCAGAGCACAACGGAGGATAATGCTTCAGGTTTATCGAAGACGTATGCCTTTGAATTCAGTAATGGGATCCTGGAACCATTTACATTGTTGATCCCGAATTTTTATGGTGGCGGTAGTGGAAATTATCTGGTGAACGACCCTGACTCCAAAACCCTCGCCGCCCTGCGAAGCTCAGGTGATCAGCAAACGGCAAATCAACTCGCGCGTTTCTCGTCCGCATACTGGGGGCCACAACGGCTCGCTGCACCGTACTATGCAGGCGCGATCATCGTGTTCGTTTTTGCTGTGGGTATTGCCTTCGCACCGCGCAAGTATGTGTGGTGGCTTGTGTCAGTTGTTGTGCTGGGTATCATGCTGAGTTGGGGTGAAAATTTCGCTGCCTTCAACTACGTGATGTTTGATTACTTCCCGGGGTATAACAAGTTTCGTTCTGTGACTTTTACAATGATCATGATCCTGTTTGCAATGCCATTGCTCGGATTTATCGGACTAAATGAAGTCATGAACCAGACCCTGAACAAAGGCAACAAAAGAAAACTGCTGATCGCATTTGCTTCAACGGCCGGGATATGTGTTGTGTTCGTGCTTTTCGCCGGGATGCTCGACATGATGAAAGAAA
>DASPJN010000273.1:0-7988 GCA_035628595.1 Chryseosolibacter sp. | reverse complement strand
GCTGTAATCAGCGTCAACTGGTCTTTCATTTTCTTCAGGAAAAGCCACGAGCTTACATGGAAACCCAAGCCGCTGTGAGAACCACTCGTGAACTACAGGATCTGCGTGCGGATGTACATCAACGATGTCATTCCAGATCGTCGCTTTAATCGGACTTTCAATCAAGGCGTCAGTAATTTCAATTGTACTTTCCCCAGAAAACGATACTGAAAGGCTTTGGCCATCAATGGCAGGTTTAAACAACGCCATTTTCGGATGGACGCGCTGGGTTAGAAACCCACCATCCGTGTCAACGAGCATCCATCGACGATCAAATTCAAGTCCCTTTGGCAGCACACGGGCCTCGCTTAGACGGATTCCGCCCAGAGATTTGATTGGATAGATCCAGATTTCACTTAACGTCAATTCCGACATCGTGCGAGTCAAATGAGCTTACTTTGAAAGCGTGAATCTATATCAATTCTGTTGACGGTGCAACGTCTGGCGCGGGGTTACTGGAAGGGCTGTGTTAGTTTCAATCGGCCTGTGGGCGCTGAGAAAAATGTCAGGTATCGGCGCGTGATTATAAAAAAAGAAAGGGCAGTGTCGCTGCCCTTTCTTTAATATATCTTATAAATAATTATACGGCTTTTCTCAGCGGGCTTGCTTCGAACGCATTTGCTTTCGATACCTCATGGTGATAAAGCTTCTGATAGTACTCATCCGCCATTCGCCCGGCATCAAAGAATGGACTCACTTCACGCATTCCGTTCTTCACAATTTCCGTCCATCGTGCTGGGTTTTCATAATATGTCGGAATGATTTCATATTCGAGAACGTCGAGCATTTGCTGACATTCCATTCTGTCTTTCTCTTCCTGGGTTAGATGGTCTGGCGCTGGTTTAATTGAGAACGCATTGTGACCGTGGTTCGAAAACTCTGGAATCCATCCGTCAGGAATGGAGAAATTAACCGATGCATTCATCGCAGCTGTCATTCCGGACGTACCGGATGCTTCGTGATACAATTTTGGATTATTGAGCCACACATCAGAACCTTTCTTGAGTTGCGCAGAAAGCCAAAGCTCGTAACCTGTCAGGACCGTACAATTTGGCAGCTCTTTCGTTTTCCAGTAAATCTCGTTAAAGATGTTTATCGCTCCGTAATCCTCAGGATACGGCTTCCCTGCCCATATCATCTGAATCGGGAACTTTGAATTTTTCGCGATACGAAGGAAACGGTTAAAATCTGAGAGAATCAGGTTTGCTCTTTTATAGGCAGCAAATCTTCTTGCCCAAACAATGGTCAAAACGTTTTCATTGAACAGCTTTCCTGTCTGATTCGCTACTGTTCTGAAAAGTTTTTGTTTCATCTCTTTTTTGCGCGTAACCAGTGCGTTGTCATTATTGGTTTCGAGCGCCTGTTCGAGTTGTGCGTCCTTCCAGTACGTTTTATTCTGAGCGTTTGTAATTGCGTCGATCTCACAGATGCCGTCATAACCTTTCCACATCTTCCTGGCAACTTCACCATGAAGTTGCGATACACCATTCGCCACCTTCGCCATGCGAAGCGCCGTAAGTGTGTAATTTAAAATTCCGTTTTCAGGTTTGGCGTATTTTTCAATCTGCTCGGCTGTCAAACCGTTAAAGAAGCTCATGTTATTCAAGAGCGAAACGCTATGCTCTTCATTTCCTGCTTTCTCAGGAGTATGCGTTGTAAACACTACACGCTTTCGTACTTCCTCAATGTCTTTATGTTTATCAAAAAGGTAGAAGCAAAGCGGTAAAGCATGCCCCTCATTCATGTGATAGATCTCAGTTTTTCTTTCGAGAATATCAAGCAGTTTCGCGCCACCAACACCGAGCAGAATCGACTGCGCTACGCGTGTCGTTTCGTTTGGATCGTAGAGTCGATGTGAAATTGTCTGTGCGAGATAATCGTTCTCAGGAATATCTGTTGTTAATAAAAATAACGGTGCTGCCTTGAAAGTCTCTGCTTTTACAAGGAATGCTTTCACATAGACCTTCGCACTATGGATCGTGATTGGGAAAACTATTTTCGTGTCTTCCAGGAAATGATAATCCTTATCGCGGAAAGTGGCACGCATCGTTTGATCCTGATTTCGTTCCTGATCATAATATCCTTTCTTCCAAAGGATACCGATACCAACAAGGTTCTGTTTCAGTTCGTACGCGCTGCGTAAATGCGATCCAGCTAAAAAGCCGAGCCCGCCACTATATATTTTCAGCGGTTGATCCACTGCAAATTCCATTGAGAAATAAGCTACAGGTTTGGAATATTTCTGATCAAACTTGTAGGGAAAGAGTTCAGATGAGTTAAACATAATGTAAGTCACTATAAACGTTGTCGTACAAACCTAACAAACAGATGCCACCTTACATTTCGATTTTTGATGATAATCTTACTCAGGTAGAGCGCAAACGATTGAGAGAAGGTTTTCAATCGAAAAAGTTTTTTGCGGCTGCTTCAGATTGTCATCGACCAGCCAGGAAATTTTTCCTTCTTCATCCAGAATCGTAACTGTGTAGCGATGATTCTCCGATGCATCGTATCTCGTCACCACTTTGAAACCGTTACGCTCCAGCGCATTTTTCGTCCAAAGAAACGCGTGACTTTCTCCTATCAAAACGATGGGCTTGTCTCTGAACGGGGCATGATGAAATTTTCCGCTCTTAAGATCGAAGCCCTTAAACTGAAAGACATGATCGAATGATCCGTTCAAGACCAGGTCTTCCGGAATTCCTGGCGAAATCGTTTTGTCAGATCCCGCAAGCCAGATCTCGTCAGCGACCTGAAGCGCCAGGTCCAACTCGTGCGTTGAGATAAGTATCGCTTTGTTTAATTCACGCGTGAGCGATTTGAGGAGTTTCATTACCTCAAGCCGATGGTTGAGATCCAGGTGAGCAGTGGGCTCGTCGAGCAAAATAATAGGTGTGTCCTGCACGAGGGCGCGCGCGATCATAACCATTTGCATCTGCCCGTCACTGAGCGTGGAGACATTTGAATCCTGCAAATCAACTATCCCGACCTTTGATAAAGACGCGCGAATTTTCTCATGATCCGGTTCCGATAAGTTTGCTTTCCAGTCTATATAAGGATAGCGGCCGAAAGAGACGAATTCATAAACCTGCATGTTGGCAACGGAAGCCCTTTCAGTTAACACGGTCGAGATCTGCTTCGGTATCTCCCGGTTATCTGAGGTTTCACTAATCGCGATTTTTCCGGCAATGAGTTTTTGCAGTCCTGCGATGCTTCTTATTAAAGAGGATTTCCCAACTCCATTTCTTCCCATTAAACATACGAGCCGGCCGGGCCACAACGCAAGATTAATATTTTCAAAAAGGATACGACCGTTTTCCCTGAACCCTATAACAACGTTATCGAGCGTAACAACTGGTTTCAAATCTGCGATCATACTTTAACAGATTTGTTATTGATCACAACCCAGATCACAACCGGCGCTCCAATTAAAGCCGTGATCGCATTCACCGGCAGAATGATGTCATTCGGAAGTTGGGCAATGATATCGCAAAAGAGTAGGAGAGAAGCGCCACCCATCAAAACTGCCGGAATTAGTTTCTTGTGATCGTTCGTCGAAATAATAAGTTTCACCAGGTGTGGCACCGCCAATCCGACAAAAGCGATCGGCCCGCAAAATGCTGTCACAGCACCCGTTAGTATTCCCCCTGAAATAATGGTGAGAACACGCGAACGCGACAGATTGATCCCGATTGACCGGGCGTAATACTCGCCCATCATCCAGGCATTTAAGGCTTTCATGTTGTAGATAGCAACAGCAGCACCAATCAGCGTAACAATACCTAAAATCATTATTTCGGCCCAGTTGAGCGCGCCAAGTGTTCCAAAAGTCCATATCATATATAACTGGAGGTCATCTGCGTTACTGATATACTGCAGCAAGCTGACTACCGATGAAGTTGCCGCTCCTATCATTAACCCGACAAGTAACAAAGAAACGTTATCGCGAAGTTTTCGGGCGATTAACAGCATTATTAGAAACACAGCCATGCATCCTACGCTTGCTGCCACAGCAATGCTCCATGATGCAGATGCTGACTGGCCTTTTATAATGTCAAATGTTCCCAGGTAAAGAATGGAAACGGCCAGGCTTGCGCCGGATGACAGACCCAACACGTCAGGGCCGGCTAGCGGATTTCTAAAGAGTGTTTGCATCTGGAGTCCGGCAAGGGCCAGGCTTCCACCGGCAAGGATGCAGGTTAAAGCTTTAGTCAACCGGAAATTGAGAAGTATTTCGCGATGGATATCCTCACCCCTGTCAGAACTGATTGCGCGAATCGCCTCCGCGACAGATATTTTCACACTTCCGGAGAGTAGGTCGAGAATAAAAAGTGCCGCCAGTAAGGCAACGAGTAAGAACCATGAAAATTTGGTTTTTGAGGTCATTTACCCACTTTTCAGACGGCAATGATACTGGTTTTTGAACGATTAGTTCCTGATTCTCATTAAATAAGAGAAACGCTTCCGGTCTAAGCGGGAGTATAATGGACTGAAACGCGAGATTTTCAGAAAATTTCTAAACCCACATTTGTTAACTAGTCTTCGTTTCCTATCTTTGCAGTCCTTTTTCGCGGATTGTGGATTTTCTTCCATTGAAAAGGTCTGCAAAAAGCGGAAAATCCTGAAAAACAGCATAAAAAGGTTTCAACCATGCCTGGCATTATAGGACGAAAAATTGGAATGACTAGCGTTTACAGCCCAGAGGGCGAGAGTATCGCATGTACAGTGATCGAGGCCGGTCCCTGCGTAGTCACCCAAGTAAAAAACGAAGAGACTGACGGTTATCGCGCCGTTCAGTTAGCTTACGGTGAGAAGAAAGAAAAGAACACTCCCAAAGCTGAATTAGGTCATTTCAAGAAAGCAAACACAACTCCTAAAAGAAACGTTGTTGAGTTCCGCGATTTCCGTAAAGAATTTGACGGAATGGTTGAGCTCGGCAAAGAGGTTCGTATCCAGGATGTATTTGTTGAAGGCGATTTCATTGACGCGGTTGGCACATCAAAAGGTCGCGGTTTCCAGGGTGTTGTAAAGCGCCACGGTTTCAGCGGTGTGGGTGGTCAGACGCACGGTCAGCATAACAGACTTCGCGCACCTGGTTCTATGGGTAATGCTTCCTTCGCTTCACGCGTTATTAAAGGAAAGCGCCTTGGTGGCCGCATGGGTAATGATCGCGTAAAAGTTACCAACCTTAAAGTTGTAAAGATTCTTCCTGAGCAAAATCTGATCGTCATCAGCGGCTCGGTTCCAGGAGCAAAGAATTCAACTGTAATCCTTCAGAAATAATGGAAGTAGCAGTATTAAAATCCAGTGGTGAAAAGACGTCGAAGAAAGTAAACCTTTCTGACGAAGTGTTTGGTATTGAACCAAACGACCATGCAATCTACCTCGATGTTAAAAGCATCCTTGCCAATCAGCGCCAGGGTACTCATAAAGCAAAGCAGCGTAACGAAATTACAGGTTCTTCCAAAAAGCTGAAGAAGCAAAAAGGAACTGGTGGCGCCCGTGCGGGTAACATCAAGAACCCTCAGTTCAAAGGTGGTGGACGTGTATTCGGTCCTACACCACGTGACTATTCTTTCAAGCTGAATAAGAAAGTGAAGGATCTTGCACGCAAGTCTGCGCTTTCATATAAGGCAAAGGATAACGCGATCGCTGTGTTGGAAGATTTTTCTTTCGATTCTCCGAAAACAAAGCAGTACGTTAACCTCCTGAATGCCCTTTCACTGGGTACGAAGAAGACGTTGCTCGTGCTTCCTGATGCAAGCAAGAATGTTGTGTTGTCAGGAAGAAACATCGAGAATGCAAAAATCACAACTGCAGATCAGATCAATACATACGATGTGATGCATGCAGACAGCGTGATCTTTGTTGAAAGCTCTATTAGCAAAATTGAGAACTTATTAAATAAAGAATAATGAGTATCCTGAAGAGGCCATTGGTTACGGAGAAAGTTTCTTCTTTGAATGAAAAAGGCAAATACGGTTTTATCGTAGATGCGGAAGCAAACAAAGTTGAGATCAAGAAGGCCGTTGAAAAGCAATACGGTGTTAATGTCGAAAGAGTAAACACCATGAAAGTGATGGGCAAAATGAAAACCCGTTATACAAAAACAGGTGTTTTGTCTGGTCGCAGACCAAACTACAAGAAGGCCATTGTAACCCTGGCTGAAGGTGAAGTAATTGATTTTTATAGCAACGTATAATCGCACAGAACAATGGCGTTGAAGAAATTAAAACCGGTAACACCAGGCACAAGACACAGAATGGCGACATCATTTGAAGATGTTACCACGAATAAGCCTGAGAAATCTTTGGTAACTACTATCAAGAAGACCGGTGGTAGAAATAATCAAGGAAGAATGACCATGCGCTATATCGGCGGTGGCCATAAGCAAAAGCTTAGAGAGATTGACTTCAAGCGTAACAAGTTCGGTATCCCCGCTACTGTTAAGACGATTGAATACGATCCAACTCGTTCGGCACGTATTGCTCTCCTGTTTTATGCTGACGGATCGAAGTCATATATCCTGGCTCCTGAAGGATTGAAGGTCGGACAACAGGTTATCTCTGGTCCGGATGTAGCGCCAGAAGTTGGCAATGCATTACCGCTTTCAAAAATTCCTCTCGGTACCATTATTCATAACGTTGAAATGAAACCAGGTAAGGGCGGTGCAATGGCACGTTCTGCCGGTACATTTGTTCAGTTGCTGGCGCGTGAAAACGGAATGGCAACATTGAAAATGCCTTCTGGTGAGATGCGCAATGTGATGGATGTTTGCGTTGCTACTGTTGGCGCGACATCGAACGCTGATCACATGAACGAAAGCGTGGGTAAGGCTGGTCGCAGCCGTTGGAGAGGAAGAAGACCTCGTACTCGTCCGGTTGCCATGAACCCTGTTGATCACCCGATGGGTGGTGGTGAAGGTCGCGCTTCTGGCGGACATCCAAGATCGCGTAACGGTCTGTACTCAAAAGGTAAGAAGACTCGTCACCCGAAGAAGTATTCTGATAATTTAATCATCTCTAGAAGGAAAAAATAATGGGACGTTCGATTAAGAAAGGACCGTACGCAGACTTCCGTCTCCTCAAGAAGGTCGAGACAACAGAAAAGTCTGGTAAAAAATCAGTGATCAAGACATGGTCTAGAAGATCAACGATCACACCTGAAATGATCAGCCATACCTTCGCTGTTCATAATGGAAATAAATTTATTCCGGTTTATGTAACGGAAAACATGGTAGGTCACAAGCTCGGCGAGTTTGCTCCTACTCGTACATTCCGCGGTCACTCTGGAAACAAGAAAGATAACGCTAGGTAATCATGGCAGAAACGAAAGCGAAAAAGACTAAAAAGTCTGTCAAGGCTGAGGCCGCTGCTCCTGTAGCAGAAGTAACCGCAAGGAAGACAAAGAAGTCCGTACTGAAAAGAGAGAAACGCGACGCGAAGAAAGAGGCTGCGAAAACAGGTCCTCAAACTGCGAAGCTGGTGAATGTACCATCATCTCCTCGTAAGATGAGACTCGTTGCTGACCTGATCAGAGGTGTGCGGGTTAACAAGGCTTTGAACATATTGAAGGCTGAGCCTAAAATCGGCGCGGCGAAACTTGAAAAGCTGTTGCTTTCTGCTATCGCAAACTGGGGTAGCAAGAACCAGGATGCGAAGCTTGAAGAGGCTGATCTTTTTGTAAAAGATATCTGGGTTGACGGTGGTCGTCAGTTGAAAAGATTGAGACCTGCTCCGCAAGGACGCGCACACAGAATCAGAAAGCGTTCAAATCACGTAACGCTTGTCATCGACAGCCTGAATAAAGCTGGCGCAGAAGTAGTAACAGAAGAAAAAGAAACTAAGGAATAATAATGGGACAGAAGATTAATCCTGTAGGCTTAAGACTAGGCATCGTTCGCGGTTGGGATTCTAACTGGTACGGTGGAAATACCTTCTCTGATAAGC
>DASPJN010000272.1:0-4620 GCA_035628595.1 Chryseosolibacter sp. | reverse complement strand
CGCAACGAAAAAGTTGATCCTCAAAATTTCGAATAAAGATTTAGTTTCTGCTTTCGGATCTGGAGCAATTTCTGTCAGAATCTTGACAGCGCAAGCTTCGACTGAAACTCTTCCGACTTTCTAATCACGATTACCTTAGCTTTTTCGGCCATCGGACCGGCGTACATATCAGTAATGGTATTCAGAAGCAATTTGATCCAGCGGACAAAATGACGCCGGGTAAACATCAGGTGAATGTGTTGCGGAAATGGTTGATCCTCCACGTTCTTTAACAACGTATCCTCCCAGTATTTGTAAAGCGCATCCTTGTGATCTTCCTGGTTTTGGATTCTTGAAAAGATAGGGCCAAGCAAATCGTCATGTGCTGCTGCTCTATAGAATGTGTCGACGAGGAGTCTGATATCATTGCAATCATTTATATCCGCTTTCATACTTTCTCAAATTGTCATTATCGGCTGCCTTGCTATTAATCTTGCTTTGTCACTTCTTCATGAGGAATGTTTTCCCAGCAACAAGTCCGCTTGCTAAATCCTGAACTGTATTTTCTTTCAACATCTTCGTTATGCGCTCCCTGATCTCCTTGTATTCAAAATGAATAGGACACGGACGTCGCTCGGTGCAATACTTGATTCCCAAACCACAACCAGTGAAAAAAGTGTCTCCGTCAATTGCCTTAACTATATCGATCAGCGGAAGATCTTTGCTTTTGGGGTCGAAAAAGAAACCGCCATTCGGGCCTTTGATGGAAGCCACAAAACCGCGCCTGGAAAGCGTTTGCAAAACTTTTGCAACATACGGCTCCGGGGTTCCCGTGTTGAAAGCAATATCGCGGATCGCTGCTCTTGATCCATCCTCAGTTTTTTTGATCACGTAGATCAATGCGCGGATTGCATACTCGCAAGCTTTCGAGAACATACTAATTGAGGTTTTTTTCAAGTACCCGGATGAGGTTCAATGCCTTTGGAAAAAGTATATTGTTTTCAAGATGTATGTGGATTTTCAAATCCTCGACTAATTCCTTCATTGAACTGTAAGTCGTCTTCACAGCGAAATCAGCATTTGGCTGAGGTGTGAAGTTGCTTGTCAGCGTCGCAAGCATTTTCAACAGCGTAACTTCATGGTCGTGGTCCTTTTCCATAGAGTTAATAGGCCCGTGAATTGTCCGCAGCATTGACCTGCTGGCTGATGGATTCCTTAGTGTTTTCTGGATGTACGGAAAGACGACAAATTCTTCATGACGCATGTGCACTGTCAGGTAGACAGACAGGTCTTCAAATGTCTTTTTAATCTGCGGGAGATTGGGGAAATCCTCTCCATGCATGCCAACCAATCGTTCGATGGTATGTTTGATAAACACAAGTTTCTTCTCCGTGAATTTGTGATGTGTCTGTAAGATGTGGGATGACAATTTAGACATTGACATATGAGTAAAATCCGGGACAGTATCACGCCGCGATTTTAAATCCCAGAGCTCCTCCAAAATATTCGTGATCGGCACATTCTCGTCGATACATGCATGCTCAAGTGTTCTGGTGCCGCGAGAGTAGAAATCGATTCCGTAGTAATTAAAAACAGACGCGGCATTTAAGTTTGCCGTGACAATGGAGCTGAGACACTCCGACTTTAAAACTTTCATTGATGAGCTATTGACGAGTCAATATATCTTGTATTTTTAAGGAGAAAAAGACTTTTAGGTCTTTTTTTATAAGCAGCATCCGTAAAGGTCGTTAAAAGTTTTACATGCGATATTAAATTCCTTCTAAGCAACCATTCCTGCCCATGGACATTATCAATCACCCGACGCCCACCACAAGCGCAGCCCGGGACATCGCTCTTTGCAGACGCATTCTCAATGGTGAGCCGGAACTATTCATGCTCTTAATTAAGTATCATCACAGCAAAATGTATCGGGTTGTGCGTGGCATTATAGAGGATGATGATGCAACGATGGACGCGCTGTGTAATATTTACACAATGTCGTTTCACATTCTTTACCGGTTTTACGGCCAGACATCATTCTTTTTTTGGCTCCTTTCTACCAGTATCGCGGAAGTGAAACGCATGAAGAACGCTTATCAAAAAGATGATCATCAACGGGCGGACGAGCTTGTGAACCGGCGACTTATTGCCGTTCTAAAAAAAGAATTAAACCTGTCCACCCGGAAAATTTCCCTTTGCCTGAACGTACCCGCGGCGGATATCCAAAAGCAATTGTCTTTCTCGCGCTTGAAGGAATCGAAAGCAGCATTGACGGATTCCACAAAGCTCTTGCAGTTGGACATTGATCCATGGGCCAAAAAATGGATGAACGACATCCTTCAGGCAAGAAAAGATAATTCGCAACTTAATCATAAAAATATGGGTAGTCTGCACGAAGAACAAACTGATAATGCGACAATAGCTGACATCCGGCAGGAGCATCTTGATAATTTAACAGTTTGTCGAAACATTCGCCATGGCTTCATGAAAGGGATCGAGATGGATCGCATCAAGCGATATGTGGATTGGTATTGGCAGAGTCATTTGATGACGCATTTCGTGAGCGAAGAAAAAATGATTTTCCCGCTATTAGGAAAGGAAAACGCGCTTGTAAAGAGGGCGTTGACTGAGCATCGCCGACTGAAACGTCTTTTTGAAAGTAAAGCCGACATCAACAAAATGTTAAATCGAATAGAAGAAGAGCTCGAATCACACGTGCTTTTCGAGGAGAAGGTTCTGTTCAAAGAAATTGAGAAATCCAGCAATACCCATCAACTCGAAATCGTAGAGCGTTTACACGATCATCATGGAAACGTTCAAGATACATGGGCAGACGAATTTTGGAAGTAACAGAACAATCTCTCCATTTTGACTGACGTCGAACGAGAAGTGTTGTTGTTAATACACGACAAACCGCTTGTAACAATTGTGCTCATCAACCGCAAAGTATACACCTGGCGTCAGACCCGATGTGGGAATTACGCCGATGTTTGAGACATCGATAATCTTTCCGCGCTTAATGGGATCAATCACAAAGAGTCTACTTTTTTTTGAAGCCTGGATAATCTCGCCTCGTTTTACAGGGTTAGGAAATAACACGAGTGACCCGTCAGACTCGTATCGCGCAGCAACTATCTTCGAATATTCAACTCCTCCATCAAAATCGATTGTCTTTAGCCTGTAATAATTGAATCCCTGCACCGGATATTCGTCCTCGTAGTTGTATCGTAATGTTTGATCAGAATTTCCTGCGGCGTTCACCTTTCCGATCACAATGAACTGCAGAGATGAATCAGCGCGCTCAACCTCGAACATGTGGGTGTTTTTTTCCGAAACTGTCTTCCAATCAAGCTGCACTGCTAAAGTGGATGCTGCTGCTTTGAACTCGGCAAGCTCGACGGGAAGTATGTTAACCTCGCTGGTGGATGCAAGTGTAAAAAAACCCGAACCAGCGGTGCTGTTCCCGGTGATCGTTCCCGAGGCGGTAGTTCCGCTAATTGCGTTTTGACCTTCGTCATCCCAGCGCGCGCCGTTCCAATGCGCAAGACGCAAGAGCGTAATGTCAGTGATGTAAGTCGCCGGTGACGAACAGTCGGCGGAGTTCCATGGAATCATGATTTGAACTGACGCGGTGTTCGGGTGTGTGAGCGACCAATATTCACAACCCGAGATCATTGCCAGGGACGTCGCAGTAGGTCGGCCAATCGTGACTGCGCTCGCTGCGAAATACTCAGCAAGAAATTCATCGTACGTGGCCGATGCTGATATCGACAGCGGACGGAAGAGGGTGCTGTTGCCAATTGGAAATTGAAAAGTATCATCGCCATCCTTACGAACCTTTCCCTGAACATAACTGGCTGAAGAAGCGCCTGTCACCGTTGCATCGTCTTCGAACACAAGCAAACTGCCGGCGCTTTGGTAACTTACCTTGCCATTTGTTAAAGAGGCCTGTCCTGTAATATGAAATTCACCGTTGATTTCAACACCGTTCGCATTATTGATTGAGAGATTGTGAAAGGACTCCGGAGATGTAACGACAAGGGTGTTTTTGTTGTTCGTGCACGTGCGTAGATTAACGGTAGAGCTATTGGCATTAAATGTTCCGTTGTTTGTCCACTGATCGAAAAGAATTATTGAATTACTTCCGGCGATAGTCAGTTGCGCTCCATTGTCAATATCGAGGTCGAACACTGCGGCCTGTGGTGAGGTTGTTGTTATTTGCGGATACCGGCTCGTACCGGTTACAGGTATTGTGACTTTGTGATAACCTTTTGGTATGCCGTTACTCCAGTTCGAACTATTAAACCAATCAGATGAAACATTGCCTGTCCAACTTGTGGTGGGTGAAGATGCACCGGCCACCGTCGAAATCGAAACCGCATTTGATGCATAGTCTGTTGTTGAGCACCCAGCAATATCTGGACGCATTGTGCACGTGACGATATCACCGGTTGTCAGGAGACTGTTTGAATAGGAAGTGCCGCCCGTTCCAACATCTATGCCATTTAGCTTCCATTGGTAAACAGGTGTAGTGCCCGCATCTGCACTCGTTGCCGTAAATGCATGCGCGCTGCCGTTGCTCACAATCACATCATCGATCTGCGCCAGAGGGAAACGCGAAAACAAGGCGACGTCAACCAC
>DASPJN010000271.1:0-25338 GCA_035628595.1 Chryseosolibacter sp. | reverse complement strand
TTTCGGATTGATCTCGATGATCTTCGAGCAATCGTTGATCGCATCTTCATAAGCCTCAAGAAACTGCTTCGCCTTACCACGGTTAAAGTAAGCTTCGATATAATTTTCGTTGATGGTGATTGCAGACGAAAAATCGTCGATGGCTCCATAATAATCCTGGAGCTTCATTTTAACATTGCCTCGCGCGAAGAATGCATCCGCGAATTTAGGATTCTTCTCCAGCGCTTTGTTGTAGTCCTTCATTGCACCATGCCGGTCATCGAACGTGTCTTTGATCCCAGCTCTGAGGTAGTATGCGCGCGAGTATTCCGGATCAAGCTCAATGGCTTTGTTCAGATTGATCAATGCCTCCATGTACTCACGCCGTTCATAGGCTTCCATCCCTTTTTGAGTCAGCTCCTTTGCGTTTTGGGAAAACGAGGAGAAGGCTGCAACGACGAGTATGCCGATAAGAATGATTCTTTTCATAAACCAGAAAACTTTTTGACTAAGTATACTAAAGGTAAGCAGTAATTATGCCGCTTTCGGTTTCAAGTAATGTTTTGCCCCATTATTGTTTTTTCAATGCGCGGAGACAGGAAATATTTTATCGGCCATCGCCCCACATTTGATGAACGCCTCTTGATCGAGCGTTGTTGCGATTTTCCTGGCGCCCAGAAGTGAAACGATCGTTTCGGTCGCAATATTGCCAACCAACTCGTCGTCAGCCATCGGGCAACCGCCAAAACCGCGAATGGCCCCATCGAACCTTCGACACCCCGCATCATAGGCAGCTTCGATTTTTTCCATTGCCGTTCGTGGGTTGGAGTGAAGGTGAGCACCGAACTGCACGCCAGGAAATTGTTTCGAAAGATTTGTGAACAGGTATCGGATATTCTCCGGATTGCTAACGCCGATCGTATCCGCGAGCGAAATGATCTTAACATCAAGCGTGGATAAAATCCCGGCGAACTGAGACACAAGCCCGACGTCATAAGGATCGCCGTAAGGATTTCCAAAACCCATACTGATATATGTAACAAGTACCTTACCGGATCTCACACATATATTCTGGATCTCCTCAAGCGTGTTCAGGGCCTCCGCGATCGATTTGTTCGTGTTCCGCTGCTGGAAGGTTTCTGAAATGGAAAGCGGAAATCCGAGGTAATGGATCTTCTCATACTTTGCAGCTTCCTCCGCGCCGCGTGTGTTCGCCACAATGGCTAACAACTTTGTTTTTACTCCATCAAGTTCAAGTTTATCAACAACCTGTGCCGTATCTGCCAGCTGCGGGATTGCTTTTGGCGACACGAAGCTTCCAAAGTCGATCGTATCGAAACCAACTTTCAGTAGCGCGTTGATGTATGCAATTTTTTCAGCTGTTGGAATGAAACCAGCAAGACCTTGCATGGCATCCCGTGGACATTCAATTATCATCATAAAACCCTGCAAGTTTATCATTATTTTATGAAACACAGAACAATCGTCAATTGACCGGCGCGATACCTGTATCGGCATCCCCTGTTCATCAAAGGTCAATCGGGCCTTTACACAATTCTTTAGTCACTACCACCGTTACTTAGACACTACCCGGAATTCGATTCCCAAACATCACTGCTCCATCGTTCAATAATACGTCTTCAACCTTGAAGATCCACTTCGGTTCCTGGAACATCGATTACTCATCCAGCAAAATCGACGCTCGATCCTGGAACATCACCTTCCTATCGCCAGCTTTTGTTCTCCCCTTCCCAAACATTCACTGCTCATCCTCAAACATTCACTTTCCATCCCTGAACATTCACTCCCTATCCGTGAACTTTCACTTCCTATCCGTGAACATCGACTCGCCATTCATATAAATTCAGATCTCCATCTTCGAACATTTAACTCCCATTCCTGTATTCGGGAGTACTCACGTGGTATTTCGATTTACCACCCTTATATGACGACTTCTCATCCTCAGTTAAGCACATCCCATCATCATGTGACCACCTCCCATCCTGGTACAACTACTTCCCATCTTCAGTTTTTATTGATCCATCCTAGTATGATTACTTCCTATCGCCGTATAACAACATCCGATTTGCCTTTTTCGAAATTCCATCCTGGTATTAATGTTTACCATCTTCATATAAGCAATTTCCCATCCCCGTATTGCCATTTCCCATCCTGTTAAAACAATTTCCCATCGTTGTATTGGCATTTCCAATCCTCGTGGTATATAATTTACATCTTCGTATTGCGGTTTTCCCATCGTCGAACCCGGGGTCATCGCCTCCAGGTCTCGTCGACGTTTCTGCAGCGTGCATGTAATGGATACGGTTTTTTAAATGCTGTGGAGTAATCTACAGATGCCATGCAGAACCCCACAGGTGGCGTTGAGAAATCTTCTGATCGCCTCGCGAACTTTTTATTTCGCGTGAGGAAGTCTTCAGATCGCGACCAAACATTGCCGGGAATCTGCTCGATAAACTATTCAGTAGTGACTAAACAACTGTTTGAGCCCCGGTTCACCGCTGGTGAGCGGAGATGAAATGCTGATTTATACGTCAGTCGACGGTATGCAAATCTCAAACATGGTTACAAACATGGAAAAGCAACATAGACACTTCCTGTCGGTTATCATGCAATTGATAATTTAGATTGGATAATCAGTTTCTGCGAGTGATTTTTGATCTCTGAACTGCAACACATGACAATCCAGGAAAATATCGACCTATTACCTTACAATACTTTTAATCTATCCGCTCACGCACGGTATTTCACCATTGTATCCGACCCTGGCGAACTTCAGCAAGTGCTGGCGTCGGAAATTTTCAGGACAAATCCGTTTTTAATTTTAGGTGGAGGAAGCAACGTGCTGCTGACAAAAGACTTTCCCGGACTTGTGATTAAAAATGAAATCAAAGGAATTGAAATCATTGACGAAACACCAGATAACGTCAGATTAAAAGTCGGGTCAGGTGAACCATGGCATAAGTTCGTTATGTATGCGGTCGACAGAAATTATGGAGGCATAGAAAATCTGTCGTTGATTCCCGGAACTTGTGGCGCAGCGCCGATGCAGAACATTGGCGCATATGGCGTGGAGGTAAAAGACGTTATTCAGCAAGTCGAGACGGTTGACCTGGAGACGGGAACTGTCCGGACTTTCGGTAATAAAGAATGTGAGTTCGGTTACCGTGAAAGTATTTTTAAACATTCGTTGAAAGGAAAAGTTTTTATCTCAAGTATTACTTTAACTCTAACGAAACGCAATCATCACTTTAACATTAGTTACGGAGCAATCAAAGATGTCTTGAAAGAGAATGGAAACGCTGAAGTTACCGTGAAGAGCGTTAGCGATGCGGTGATCTCGATCAGAAGGAGCAAGCTTCCGGATCCAACTGTTATCGGCAACGCCGGGAGTTTCTTCAAGAACCCTTCAATCACCGAGTCAGCCTTCAATAAATTGAAAGAGAAGTTCCCTGCAATACCTTCCTTTCCCGGTGAAAACGGTTTGATCAAGATTCCGGCGGCATGGTTAATCGAACAAAATGGGTGGAAGGGGAAAACTTTTTTTAACATCGGTGTTCACAAAAATCAGGCGCTTGTACTGGTGAATTACGGAGGAGGTGAAGGAAGAAAAATTTGGGAGCTCGCGAGAGAAATTAGGTCAAGTGTCATAGACAAATTCAACATCGAGCTTCAACCAGAAGTGAATGTTATCTGAAGAAAAAACATCTCGCGTCACACCTTCATTGTCGTGTTTGCCCTTCGTTAAAAATCTTCGCTCAAAAAAATTTTTTCCAAAAAATTTTTGGGAATAAAAATTTTGTTATAACTTTTCGTATCGTTTAATAAATATTTAAACTTAAATTAAAAACGCTATGGCAAAAACAGCGAAGAAAGCAGCAAAGAAGTCAGCAAAGAAAACTGCAAAGAAGGCTGCTAAGAAGAAGAAGTAATTAGGTAAGACCTAAAGAAACTTTGCGAAGGGAAGTAAATTGGATTTACTTCCCTTTCGTCTTTTTATACGCTGCCGATTCTTAATTCTTCAACCTCTCCTTTCTTTCTTCATCACGTTTCAACTCAGGTCTGATCATTGGCAGCCTGGTTCACTCCGGGAAATCTACAACTATCGTTTACCTGAAAGCAATCGTCATATACAGTCACATCAGGGAGTTGGAATGAATTTTTTACATCTAAATCGTTGACATTGACCACGAAAGCGCACTCGGTTGCACAAAAATATAAACCCCTGCGCTTGGCATCCGATGCGAACGGACTTAACTTTCAGACCTGATAACTAAACCATCTACTTCAATGGCAAAAGCAACGACCAAAGAACCAAAAAAGACAGCTACGAAAACTAAACCTTCATCTGCCAGCATCGAGCAGGCATGCGAAGATGCGCTGAAGAAACTAAAAGAGCTTGGTGTTCATGAGCAACTGCAAAATGACATTGAGTGGTGTCTCGGCAGCTACCGCGCTGATAGAAATCCGGTCGGCCTGTATTCAATGGCGGAACGTGCACTGACTGTTTTCCAGGAAGAGCGTGCAAAAAAATCAAAAGGCATTACGGCGAAGATGATCACTGATCTTGAAAAAACGATCGAAGCAAAACAAACCGCTTAGATAAGACCTCTGATGTTTGAGATCTGTCCTTCGTAACGGATGGTCTCCACACCAAACTTTCGGAGGAAGTCAACGCCCTCATCGGCAGCAATTCCCTTGTGCTCCGCATAGGAGTTGAGATAAATTACTTTCTGAATTCCCATGGAATAAATGATACGGGCGCAAGCCAGGCAAGGTGAAAGGGTTACATACAAAGTAGCTCCTTCCACTGACGTCTTGTTCTTAACTGCGTAAAGTATCGCATTTTGTTCGGCGTGAATTGCCAGCGAGCAACCACCTTTAGAATCGCGCGGACATCCCGTCTCCGGCCATTCCTCGTCGCAATTATGTGTGCCGGATGGCGGACCGTTGTATCCGATAGATATAATCCGGGTATCTCTCGTTAGTACAGCACCCACATGGCGCTTAATACAGTGTGACCTGCTCGCAAGATTCGCTGCAAGCTCCATATAAATGTCATCAAAGGCGGGACGATGCATCCTCAAAAGTATACATTTCTAAATACATCAGTATCAAACATCACCATCGGACGCTTCCCGGTTTATTTCTAATTAGTATCTTTAACCTCGGATGAAAGTAAACAGCCTCTTCTTTTTCCTCGCGCTGCTGATCCACGGGCCTCTTGCGTTTGCCCAGGAAGCAATCATTCAACAGGCAAGTCCGCTTGCGATGACCCGCGCACGATATAAGGATACTTACTTAAAAATTACTTATTCACAGCCTCACCGCCGTGGCCGCGAGATCTTTGGTCAGCTGGTTCCGTACGGGCAAGTTTGGAGGCTTGGTGCAAACGAGGCTACTGAACTCACCACAACGCACGATATATTGATCAACGATCAGATATTGAAAGCAGGGACTTACTCGCTTTTCGCGATGCCAGCGGAAGACAAGTGGACCTTTATTATCAATAGCGAAACTGGACTTTGGGGATCATACAACCACAACCCAAAACTTGATGTGATGCGTTTCGATGCACCTGCCGGAAAAACGCCAACGCAATATGAGCCCTTCACCATCAAAGCAATTCAAAGCAACGCAAACGTTGACCTCATATTTTTGTGGGATTATGTCCAGGTAAGCTTTCCTGTAAAATTTTTAAACTGATGAAAACACTCCGATTGACTGTAATATTTTTAATCATGGCTGCCGTTGGATATGCACAGGGATCAGAACTTGAGCGTCGGAACGGATTTAAAGACATTAAGCTCGGCAGTGCCGCCGATTCACTCAAGGGCGCAAAGCTGAAAAAGGAGTTTAAGGAAAATGATGAGTTCGATGCGCAGCTTTTTGAAGTGGATCACCCGGACTACAACAGCATCGGCGAAGTAGAGATCAGGAAACTCGAAATCAAGGCATATAAGAACCTGATTTATGAGATCACAGTTGTTACGCCGAAAGATCCACGATTGATGAAAGCTTTAGAATCCATTTATGGCAAGTCGGAATACGACATTAAAAGTGAGACGTACTTCTGGAAAGCCGACAGCTTGTTACTTGCTTTTCGACCGCATGGGAAACACCAGTTGGAAATGGTTTACACTTCTTTCACGATCAAAAATCTGATGAAGCTTGACAAGACGAAAAAAGTAGAAGCTATCGCTGATGATTTTTAACGAGCCCAGCAGTTGCGCTCCTTTGTAAACGTCTGTAGTAAATCACTGAAGAGAGTATCAGCACAGTAAACGCGATTAATTGCGAATGTGACACCAATCCGTTGAACAGAAGACCACGCTCAACGTCCCCGCGAAAATATTCAATCACAAAACGTCCGACGGCGTATAACATCAGGTACATCATGAAAAGCTGGCCATCAAAACGCTTCCGGTCGCGTATCCCAAACAGCACAACCATAACAATAAGAATAAATCCGGCTTCATACAATTGCGTTGGATGAAGTGGCGTATCCTTTGGATCGGCCATACATAGCGGATCAGAAAAAGCTACACCAAGAAAGCTATCAGTTGGTAAGCCATGACAACATCCTGCCAGAAAGCACCCGAGCCTGCCACCAATGTGTACCAGGCACGTGGTGATTGCCATTACGTCAAGCATCTTCCACGTATCGAGCTTGTGCTTTCTGAAAAACCAAAGCATCGTTGGGATTGCAAACAGAAACGACCCGTAAAAAACAAATCCGCGCCCGCTGAGAAGTCGCGCGGGCTTTTCAACGTAATGCGACGGATCTTCAAAAAACAAAAAGAATTTTCCGCCGATCAGCGCAGCAATGAAAATATAGACAAACAGTGCATTTGCCTGATCGAATGTCAGACCGACTTCTTTCTTACCGCGTCTGGCCATATAATATACACCGGCAATGACGCCAAGTGCAATCATAAAACCGTAGCTGTATACAGTGACGGGGCCTAGATCAAACAATACGGGATGCACGGTACTATTTAAGTAAGTAGGTGATGCGATAGATGACATTAGCCTGATCATCCGACACGAGTATCGATCCATCGGGCAATTCGAGTACATCGACAGGCCGGCCCCAAACTTTCTGCGTAGCATCATCCAGCCACCCGCTTGCGAAAGGTTCCTGGCTTACAGCTTTATTACCATCAAGTTTAACCAGCGAAACGTCGTAGCCATTTTTCTTTGTTCGGTTCCATGAACCATGACGCGCGATAAGAAGTTGCTTCCGGTAATCCTTCGGAAACATATTTCCGGTATAGAATTTAAGACCAAGCGGGGCCACGTGTGCGCCTAAATTCTGAACGGGCGCAACGAACTCACTACATGATCTTTTGTTGCCGAACTCAGGGTCTTTGACATCACCCTGATGGCAATACGGATAACCGAAATGCATTCCTGCCTTGGGGGCAACATTAAGTTCACAGTGTGGAACTTCATCTCCCATCATATCACGACCGTTATCTGTAAACCAGAGTTCCTTTGTATCAGGGTGCCAGGTAAATCCTACTGTATTGCGAATGCCCTGGCAAAAATCTCACGATCGCTTCCATCTGTGTTGATTGTTGTGATCGTCGCATAGATCTCCTCAGATTCGCAAATGTTACAAGGTGCGCCAACCGGAACATACAACTTTCCATCTGGTCCGAACGCAATATACTTCCATCCATGATGTGTGTCGGTGGGATATTTATCGGTGACAACTTCCGGTTGCCCGGGATTAGATAATTTTGACTCGATATCGGTGAATCTCAAGATGCGACTTACTTCCGCAACGTAGAGATCCCGATCCTTGAACGCCACACCGTTCGGCATATTCAACCCGGACGCTATCGTCCACCGCTTGTCTGCGATGTTATCTCCATCCGTGTCCTTCACCGCATAAACCTTGTCACCATTCCGGTTGCCAACGTAGATGTATCCGGCCGGACTGATCGCCAATGATCGCGCATTTGGTACTTCAGCGAACACGCTGATCGAAAAACCTTCCGGCAGTTTGATCTTATTTAACGGAAGGTCTTTTGAAATTCCTGAGATCGCATTTTCGCTTCCATCCTCAGCGGATGTGGTTTGCAGCGTGTCGGCTGCACTTCCTTTTGTTCCACCGTTATCTTCAGATTTCGAATTTGAACAACCTGCAATCACAAGCAGGATACATAACAATTGAAAGATCTTCATGGTTGTAACGATTGATTACAGCGTGAAAATAAACGATAATCTTCTAAATCACGACTATTATACGGCCTTACAATTCAAATTACAGTGATACTGTAAAAACTGAATTCCTGAGTAACTTTGCCGTTTACCCGGGAATTAAATGCGCTTTCCCGTGTTTGGATAATAGCTATGATCTCAATTACGAATCTTTCTTACTATATCGGCGGCCGACCGCTGTACGAAAACGCGAACATGTTTGTGAAACCGAAGGATAAGATCGGTTTAATCGGATTAAATGGTCGCGGAAAATCAACGCTATTGCGGCTTATCAACGGTGAATATTCGGTGGATGGTGGATCTATTTCAAAAAGCAACGATTGTACGATCGGTTTCCTGAATCAGGATCTTCTCTCCTATCAAACCGAAGATGCCATTGTGACCGTGGCAATGGAGGCATTTAAAGATGCAGTGGAGACCCAGCGACAGATCGAACAGTTGCTTCACAAACTCGAAACTTCTTATTCGGAAGAATTAGTCCACAAGCTGACGAAGCTTCAGGAAAAATTTGAGCAACTGGATGGTTACGCGATGCAAGCCAAAGCAGAAGAAGTGCTTGAAGGAATCGGCTTTTCAACCGCAGATCTCCATCGTCCGCTGAAGGAATTTTCCGGTGGGTGGCGTATGCGCGTCATGCTTGCAAAATTGCTTTTGGAAAAACCGTCGGTGTTGATGCTTGATGAGCCTACTAACCATTTAGATCTTCCTTCGATTGAATGGGTTGAGAACTACCTGCGCAACTACGAGGGTGCTGTTATCATCGTCTCGCATGACCGCACGTTCCTCGATAACGTCATTAACAAAACAGTAGAGGTGACCATGCAACAGCTTGTCACCTACGAAGGGAATTATTCTTTCTATCTGCAGGAAAAAGAGCTACGCCAGGAAATACAACAAAACGCTTACGAAAACCAGCAACAAAAGATCCGGCAAACGGAAAGATTTATTGAACGTTTCAAAGCGAAAGCGACGAAAGCGAGACAGGTGCAGTCACGGGTGAAATCCCTTGAACGAATGGACATGATCGAAGAGGTTGTTGACGATAATGCCGCAGTAAATTTCAAATTCCGGTTTTCTCAACAAGCAGGGAGATTTATTGTTACGCTTAATCATGTATCCAAAGCGTACGGGCCCCTCGAGATCCTGAAAAACACTTCAGCGACAATTGAACGTACGGATAAGATTGCATTGATCGGAGCGAATGGCAAAGGCAAGTCAACATTGCTTCGGATCATTGCCGGCGATGAACCGGTGCAAGGCGAGCGAACAACGGGATACAACGTGATCCGAGCTTTTTATGCACAGCATCAGCTTGAGTCACTTCACGTCGACAATGAAATACTCGAAGAATTGAAGCAAGCCGGCTCGGGTAAAACCGAGCAAGAACTGAGAGGTGTACTTGGCTGCTTTTTGTTTTCAGATGAAGATGTGTTCAAGAAGATAAAAGTGTTGTCAGGTGGAGAGAAGTCAAGGGTCGCATTGGCGAAGACACTGATCTCGGAAGCGAATTTTCTCTTGCTTGATGAACCGACCAACCACCTTGATTTCATTTCGGAGAACATATTAATACAAGCGTTGCAGCAATATCAGGGAAGCTTCGTGGTGGTATCTCACAATCGTCACTTTGTCAGTCAGATTGCCAACAAGATCTGGTATATCGAAGACAAACAAATAAAAGAATATCCGGGTACGTATGATGAATACGAGTATTGGAAGAAAAAGACGGAGGCCGAAAAACCAGCGGTGAAAGAAACGCCGAAGACTCAGAAAACAACAAAACCCAAAGAAAAGAAACCTGATCAGGCACCGTCTGCCAACCAGCTCAAGTCATTGGAACGGGACTTAAAAAAAGTTGAGGATGAGATCGAAGCATTGCAAACAAAAAAGCAAACACTTGAGGTTGAGATGGCGGACCCTAATATATACGCAGATGCCCAGCGCGTAAAAAAGCTAAAATTTGAATTTGATAAAGTGACGAAAGAAATGGATCACGCGAACAAGCGCTGGGAGGAGATCGCCTTAACGATAGACAAGTTGGGTCAGTGAAAACCAAACCCAACCTGGATGACGACACGCTGAGATTGACGCTCAACAGAGGTACTTCCTGATGGTGGGCCCCAGATCCACCATCGTGGCGCCTGCTCATAGGCGATTTCCTGATATTTATATCCTGCTAATATGTAGACGTTTAGTTTTTCGGTTGTGATACGATAGCCAAACGCTGATTGTAGTGCCAGCCCTCCCTTCACATCCCAAATCATGAACTCATTAATGTACTCCTCGTGTCGTAACCAGGCATATCCGCCACCAAATTGCAGGAACAAGCGGTTCTCTCCTACCTTAATCACGTCAATACTACCAATCAATGTGACGGGAAATACCTTCATGCTTTCGTAGATATCATAAGACAGGCCAATGCCAAGACTTCCCATTTCTTTTCGTATACCATGAACCGTAGCGAGTGAAAAAGATGGGACGCCGTCTTTATCAAATAAACCTCCTGCCATTATTTGATTAAAATAACGCGCTTTTCTAGCGAGGGTATCAACATGTAAAGAATCAGACTGCGAATGTGCATTGAGCGCGACAAACGAAAAAAGGCACGCAAGCATCGCTTGCTTAGCTGCCAGCATTGCCCACTGCAATTTTACTGAGAAGATAAATGTTATCCGGATCGGTATAATCATATTGATAGATACCGTCTGCGGCCAGCATGATCAGAATGTTATTGAATGGAATAACATCGTATGCATTAATATCCTGATAGTGCGCGATCGTATTATCGGCGATGTGATAAATATCGGAGGCATCGAATACCCTCAGGCCTGCCTGTCCATCACAAACAAACAATGTTGACTCGTCAATACCAAGCCCGTGCGGATTTGTCATTGGATAGAGGCTTACCAGTTGAGGATTCATCAGATCGGCAATATTGATGACCTCAAGTTGATTGGCAAATCCTTCACATTCGGTTCCTGATCGTAACGTCACGTATGCAAGCGTATCCTGAACAACAACCGGATCACAGACACGCATGTGCTCATATGTGCTGATGAGCGAGGGAGATGAGGGCACAGATACGTCCACGATGTGCATTCCTGAACGAGAGCCGATAAAAAGGTTCTGCTTATAAGGAAATATCGTTTCGATATCCCATGCGATTGTGGTACGCGTGCTGACAACTGGATCAGCAAGGGTTGTGATATTCACAGCCTGAATGTCGGCGCCGTCGAGTGCGTAGATGTAGTCTGCATTAATGGTGAACCTTGCCATAGAGCCGCCCACTCCGGGGCCAGAGCCGTTCCCCGGAGCAAAGGCTGCACTCTTATTAAAGGAATCAGCAGCACTTACTGCAATACCTTCCTGGTAATAAATTCCACCCCAGGGCTGGATGTTCGCATCGCAGTCTGATTCATAAACCTTAACCTCTTTCTTCTCTACCCAATCGGTAATGAGGCCTCTGCTAGCATCCAGGTAAAATCCCAGGGTGTTATAGTTGGAAAAAACGTTCTGAAGTCTTTTCACTTCTCTTATCTGATTAACATCACTAATATCTAAAGCAACCAGATCGACATAGCTATCCGCGTAAAGGATGTTACCCTTTACAACCAGATCGTAGCTACCAGGAACATTTATAAAACTTTTATGAATCGGCGCTGAAGGAGTTTCATTGTTAATAACGTGTACTCCGGCACCCGGCTCATTCACAAATAACCATTTCCCTTTAATATATATGCGACCAGCACTTGTAATAGAACGAGGTTCCTCTACTGCAACAGCATTTCGAATTTCATCGAGCGTGGTGTAAACGGGCTCATAATAAACATACTCGCTGGTGGCCTCGCAGGAATCTGTACAACCTTCAAGCACCACACTAAGCCCAAGCAATCCTGACATGAACAGAATTGCATACAGGGATGCCTGTATCCGTTTCTGTAGTCTGAGGTTGATGTTCTCCATAAATGGCATTTAGGTCTTTGACACGCCTTTTTCCGTGCGGGTTGGAACGTTATTGAAAAATATATCTGAAACGAAGCCCGATATCGTAGCTCATCGGAAGCGATTTGACCCCTGAATCAGCACGATAAATTGAATTAAACGGATATCGTACGCCGGGGTTCAGGGCAACACGATAACGTTCGGCGAACCGATAGCTCACTTCAGCTCCCATGAGGCCACTGAAGTTCAATGCTCGATAAGGAGATCCATCGCCGCGTCCCTGATCAATTTTCTGTAAAGCTCCACCTTCGGCGCTCTTACTATTTTGAAGAAACAGATCGGTTGACACACCTGCATTTAGCTGGAACCCAAGTTTTCTATCAACCAGCAGGTAGCCTGCCTGAAGCGGTAAACTGAGGTAGCGCAAACTGTTATTAACGTTATAAGGTGCAGTCGAAACAACTCTTGAGTCATCTTTCTCGCCATCAGCCAGCCCTGTAAAACCGTTCGTCGATGCCGGGAGGAAAGTTCCGGAATTCCGAGAGCCAATTACCGATGAAGCTGTGTACGACGAATTCTGAGTAAGGTAATTAACACCTCCCTGCAACACCCATTTATCGCTTAGTCTGGTTCCCACATTCACCCCTAAAGAGTAGCTTACACCTGATGCGCTTGCTTCGTTATCTGCAGTCGCACTGCTCGTCGACATCAGGGAAGACGACTGAGCTGGTCTTGCCACAGTAGAATTGCTTCCGTCAAATGATCCCGCAGCAAATCCAACCGATGTCCAAATCCGCTCGTCAGATGTCTTTTCCTTGCGCTCTTCCGGTTCGGATAATTCTTTCTCAAGTTGCTCGAGACGCGCGAGCATCAGTATTACAGGATCTGCTTCCTCTGTCTTTCTGATTCCTTGCGGGATGGAAGGACGTATGATTCTGTGCTTATACAAAGCAGGAAGGTTTAATTCCGCTATCGATAAATTCTGGTCTATCAGTTCGGGCGATCGCTCATTCGGATGAAGGATTACTTTGCTATTATTCTTTCCTGAAACTTCAGCGGAATTCGCTTCAACCGATTTACGCGCCTTACCTTCCTCCGTCTCCGACAGAATTACATTCTGACTTTTTGCGCCGATGTGAGTGCCTTCAACATTAGCATTAGCATCAGCATCAACGTTAGTTTGTTTCTCAGTTCCCGACGCAATGTTTTCAGGTTTATCAGACTGATTGCGAGGTTCTTTTAAGTCGACAACTTTCGCGATCTGTTGATCGGGCGTCTGTGTGAAATAAAACAACCCAAATGCGGCGACAGTCAGCGCGAAAATAACAGAAGCCGCTGCGACCATCTTGTAAAAAAATAGCCGATGACGAAGATCCTCACCTTCCGATCTAATCAAATCGGCTTCGATATTGCTCCACACCTTCGATGAAGGCGGGATGCCGGCTTCATCGAATGCATTCTTAAATGCATCCTCAAATCCTGGCTTTTCCATATCTTTCATAGTACTTTGATTCCTTTAATATTTTTTCCTGGAGTAACAACCTTGCTCTCGAGTATTGCGACTTCGACGTTCCTTCAGAAATACCAAGCGTCTCTGCAATCTCCTTATGGTTATAACCTTCAATAGCAAAGAGGTTGAACACGATCTGACATCCCTGCGGCAGCGACTGAATCATCTCAAGAAGTTGCGTGAAGTGGATTGAAGACAAGCTAATCTCCTGTTCCGGCAATTCAATTTCCTGAACATCAACCATTGGAAACAGATAAAGCTTTTTGCGCTGAAAATTAAGCGCAGTATTCACCATGATCCGCGTGATCCAGGTCTCAAGTTTACTCTCCTGACGAAAGTCTTTTATCGCATGGAAAACTTTTATGAACGCCTCCTGTAAGATATCCTCTGCTTCAGCGGTGGTGCGGGAATAGCGAAGACATACAACCAGCATTTTTTGGCAATAGCGTTCATACAAAGCTTTTTGGAAGCTTCGGTTGCCTTTCTTGCATCCATTTAAGAGCTCTTCTTCGCTGAGCATTAAAACTTTTTCAGGACTTCAAACCGTTAGACCCGTGATCGGGTTGAAAGGTTGGAATAACTTTATACTTTTATCGATCTATGAGAATGCTGCTTTTTTACTCCGTGACAGCCATTTTTATCGCTGGCTGCACTCCCATCGCGCAAAATTCGGTCAATTCAGGCGGTAATCCTAAGATATTGAGGCTTCGTGATCTTGCTTACGAACCGCAGATTAAAACCGTTACACTTCATCCCGCCACAACCGATCCGCAGGCCACGCTTGAGCCTGCCGTCATGCACATCACCGATGGTTCTTTGGTTCTGGCATTCGATGATCTGACTACCGCACGCGACACTTACTATGCACGCATTATCCACTGCAATGCCGATTGGTCAAAATCGACGTTGATGGATCTGGATTTCATGTACGACTTCAATGAATTCCCGGTCAATAATTTTGAGTTTTCCGTTGACTCGCATGTTCCGTACGTTCATTACTGGCTGCAAGTCCCGCGTGTAAAGGTACCCGGCAATTACGTCATGGCAGTTTACCGTGGTACGGATAAAAATGACATCATACTAACGAAAAGATTTATGGTGATCGATCCGCGTGTAACTTTTCAAGGCGAAGGAAATCTTATCGGCGCAGGAGCACTCGCTTCGATGAATCAGCAGTTAAACTTTACCGTGAATTACAAAAACATTGAGATCATCAACCCCCTCGAAAACGTCAAAGTTGTTATCCGCCAAAATCAAAGATGGGATAACATCGTGATGGATGTTAAACCAAGCTTTGTCAGAGAGATAGAACACGAATTAGAATACCGTTTTTTCGATGATTCAAAGATGTTCAAAGGAGGAAATGAATTCCGCTTCTTTGATTTAAGATCATTGAATAATCCGGGAAGGAATGTTGCAAACGTTAACCGAACAGTAAAGCCTTTCGAAGTTTTCATTGAGCGCGATAAGTCGCGGCAACACGATGCTTACTCACAATACCTTGATATGAATGGCGGCTTTGTTCTCGACAACCTCGACTTCCGCAGTGCGAATTTTGCCAATTATGCATACGTGAATTTTGCATTGGCATCGCGGCCGATCAGCGGAGATGTCTATGTGACGGGTGCGTTCCATCAATGGAATCTCAATAATGAGAACCGGATGCTCTATGATTCTGCCAAACAGGAATATTATGCTAGTTTTTTATTGAAGCAGGGATGGTATGACTATCAGTATCTGGTAAAATCAAAAGAACTGCCGCCTTACGTGTTGGAAGGTTCTCATTTTGAAACCGAAAACATGTACGAGATTTTTGTCTACTATCAGCCTTTTCAACCACGTGCCGATCTTCTGATAGGATACCTGCGTCTGCAAAAGAATCCTAGATAACGCCCGCGCTATGCGTATGACATTTCTTCCTGCGTAGCGTGATGAACTGAATCATTATTCGCTACGTCAAGCATACCAAAACCTTTGAAGGTGAAATGACCGAGGCCGTTTTCGTAAATGAACTGCTGAACTTCTTTGGCAGCGTATAAGGTAAATGGAAAAGTATAACCACGAACTTCAAACCGAACATCATTGTCATACAGCGGGTATATGCGTGCAAACTTTTTATGCGACAACTGTATGCGCTGAATATAGTGCCTATCGGGAACGATCTGGAATTTGTAAAAGGAGGTCAGTTGTTCAGGGGTATATTTCCCTGTTGCTTCCATCCTGCTGATTGTAGAGTCGTAGAGAAGATCCGAAAACTCATCGTTCTCCGGAGAAATAAACTTTTTACTGCGCTCGTCATTAAACGCTGCCGGTATCAGCACAACCGGAGAGATACAGAGAAATCGCGCTTCATCGGTAATTACAACCGCCTCTTCTGACTCTACACTTTCAGGAACAAGATGGAGATTACCAACAATCAGTTCTTTTTGTTCAAAGACCCGCGCAATAAAGTAGTCGAGAAAGGGTTTGTCAGAACATGCAAAGACGAGCGTAATCCTGGACGAAAAATAATGGAGACCTTTTCGGCTCACTTTCGTCTGGCCTTTCAGACCAGAAAAATTAAAATTGTGGAAATCGAGAAAAGACTTATCCGGACCAAAAACCAGCAATCCTTTTATTACCTGCGCGAGCAAATATTGGTGGTGGAAAGGCACATAAGCACCCCGGTTCTTAAGCGAAAAAATAATCCTGGTTCTCAAACCTAAAAAATTTACACAAAGGTCAAAAAATCGTAACCACACTGAACCACTTTCACCTGACGGTGAGCGGATTATAAAGCTAAAAAAAAATCTGAAAGGTTTGAATTCCGGGCGAGGAATCTTTACACATTAAAACGGAAATGCATGATGTCGCCATCTGCCACCACGTACTCCTTTCCTTCAATGGCAAGTTTACCCACCTCGCGGCAAGCCGCCTCTGACTTATACTTCTGAAAATCAGCAAGTTTAATGACCTCCGCCTTAATAAAACCGCGCTCAAAATCAGTGTGAATAACACCGGCAGCCTGAGGTGCTTTCCACCCCTTATTGATGGTCCACGCGCGGACTTCTTTTTCGCCCGCGGTAAAATATGTTATCAGATCCAGGAGGCTGTATCCGGCACGGATCATCTGATCAAGACCAGAAGAATCGAGCTTGTATTCCTCCAAAAACATCTTTTTTTCCTCCCTGTCTGTTATTTCGGCAATCTGCGCCTCAAGCGCAGCACATATCTTAACGATGCCTGCATTTTCCTTTGCAACAGCTTCGCGTAAGGCCTTAACATGATGATTGTCTTCGTGGATGTATTTCTCGTCAACGTTGGCGACGTACATGGCAGGCTTCATTGTAAGCAAAAACAAATCAGCAACTGCTTTCTTGTCTTCCTCTGAAATTTCAAGGGAACGTGCATTCTTTCCTTGTTCAAGGACTGATTTGTATTGACGAAGCACTTCAAGTTCAGCTTTTGCTTTCGTGTCGCCAGATTTTGCCTGGCGCTCGATCTTGGAGATCTTCTTCTCAACCGATTCGAGATCTTTGAGCTGGAGCTCGATTTCTATGATCTCCTTATCGGAAACCGGGTTCACCGGCCCGATTGAACGAACAATATTCACATCGTCGAAACATCTGATTACGTGTACAATTGCGTCAACTTCACGGATGTTGGTCAGGAATCCGTTACCCTTGCCTTCATTTTTACTTGCGCCTTTTACGAGGCCGGCGATATCAACAAATTCAATTGTCGCAGGAACCACGCGCTGAGGGTTTACAATTCCCGAAAGAATATCGAGGCGTGGATCGGGAACATCGATGATTCCGATATTTGGGTCAATTGTAGCAAATTCATAGTTGGCAGCCACATTTTGAATATTCGTTAAAGCTGAAAACAAAGTTGATTTTCCAACATTCGGCAAACCAACAATACCACATCTGAGTCCCATAAATTCGATTTAGGGCGCAAATATATAAGTACTATTTGAAAATTCGTCTAAAAACGAAAGGTGCAAAAAGCGAAAAGCCCTTGATTACTCAAGGGCTCCTCCAGTATAGGTTTGATTTAGGTATTAGTCCCATTTAAGATCACTGTCAGCCTGACGTTCCGCAGAAGCCTCAGCAGCTGCTTCTTCGCGTTCCGGCGCATGATCAAATTGTGTGAAGTCAACCTCTGGCATTAACTCAGTCTTAACATGGTTAACAGTGTTTGTAAGCGCTTCGAGAAACTTATTGAAGTCTTCTTTGTATAGGAAGATCTTATGTTTTTCGTATGTAAAGCCATCTTCTTTAAAACGCTTCTTGCTCTCGGTGATCGTCAGGTAATAATCATTTGAGCGAGTTGATTTGACGTCAAAAAAATACGTTCTCTTACCAGCTTTTACTTTCGTCGAGAAAATCTCATCCCTGCTGTTTGCTTTGTTGTCTTCCACAATCCTTCAATTTTAAAGTTAGGTTTACAAAATTGGTTCTATCGAAGATAGTACTTTGCCATTTGATTGCAAACTAACTGGGAAATAATTTAGTTTGATACCAAGGTGCTACGATCCCGAACGCGCCAAAATAAGCACCATTAAACACATTTTGCAATATTGTGAGTATTAAACTTAGCGAAATCGCGCAGAACGCCAGTCTTGAATTACTCGCCCGTCAACTCGTTGAGGGGTTCATTACGGGATTACACAAGTCTCCTTATCATGGCTTCTCTGTGGAGTTCGCGGAGCACCGTTTGTACAATGAAGGTGAAAGTACAAAGCATATCGACTGGAAAGTATATGCCAGAACCGACCGGCTCTTTACGAAACGGTATGAAGAGGAAACCAACTTACGCTGCCTGATCGCGGTTGACACGTCAAAGTCGATGTACTATCCTGGGGGAAAGGAGAAGATCCGATTTTCTGTTTATGCCGCTTCCGCGCTCGCATATCTGCTACAAAAGCAGCGTGATGCAGTGGGGTTGTGCTTATTCTCCGATCAGATTGAATTAATGACTCCGGTGAAGTCATCACCAACTCACCTTCAGAAAGTATTTTCAATTCTGGAGACTGTTAAAGACCGGGAAGCAGTCGCGAAGAACACGCACGTGACAACTGTGCTGCACGAGATTGCTGAGAAGATCCATAAGCGCTCGCTTGTTATGATCTTCAGCGACATGTTCGAAGGTGAAGAAACTGACGACTTGTTCAAAGCACTTCAGCATCTGAAACACAATAAGCACGAGGTAATTGTATTCCATGTGATGGATAATAGTACCGAACTCGAATTTGAGTTCGAAGACCGGCCAATGGAATTTATCGATCTCGAGAGCGGACAAAAAATCAAACTAAATCCCGGCGATGTAAAAAAACATTACCGTGCGTCCGCTGAACGATTTCACAGTGCTTTGAAGATGAAGTGTAATCAGTTCAAAATTGATTTCATTGAGGCGGATGTAAAGAGCGACTTCAATCATATCCTTCAATCTTATCTGATAAAGCGCGCGCGGATGAGATAAAAAAAAGGAGCTATTCGCTCCTCCTTACTAGTTATTTTGCTCGACTTCCTGGTGAAGCCATGCCTTTTTGGCAAGAAGTTCTTCTTTCGTTTCTACGTAATCAGGATCGGGAACGCAGCAATCAACGGGACAAACAGCGGCGCACTGCGGTTCTTCGTGAAAGCCGGTGCATTCAGTACACTTTCCGGAAACGATATAATAAAATTCATTGGATACCGGCGCCTGTAACGCTTTTCCGTCAACAGACGATCCGTCTTCCAGATCAACCTTTTCGAGCTTGGTTCCGCCCGACCAGTTCCATTCACGGCCCCCTTCGTATATCGCGGTATTCGGGCATTCCGGTTCACACGCACCGCAGTTGATACACTCGTCCGTAATAATAATTGCCATGGTTTTTTCTACTTTTGAATCCCGGTGACAAAAATACTTGGTAATCACCTCTCATCAAAACGGCAAACATGGCTGAAAAGTTTATGACAGTGCAGGAGCGGATTGCGGCGTTCGAAAAACTTGGAAATTATATAGGCGCAATCGATGCAATAACTTTTAAAGAATTATCATTAACAGCGCGAAATGAAAATTCATGGTTCACGGAAGACAGTGTCAGACAGGCCTTTAGCGGAATTGTAAAGTATTTGAATGGCTCCGCGCTTGCGCAGTGGACAGCAGGATATTCGTTTGAAAATAAGTCGCCAAAACGTGTAGCGGTAATCACCGCAGGCAACATTCCGCTGGTTGGCTTTCACGATTTGCTGGCTGTTCTGGTTAGTGGCAACAAGCTAATCATCCGGCCGAGTTCAAAAGACACGGCCCTGATGAAGTATGTCATCTCGAAGCTCGTTGAAATTGAGCCACGGTTCGAATCCTTTATCGAATTCACTGAACAACAGCTTCGCGATTTTGATGCGGTTATTGCGACAGGTAGCGACAATTCTTCGCGATATTTCGATTATTACTTTAAAAAATATCCTCATATCATCCGCAAAAACAGAAGCTCCTGTGCCATCTTATCGGGCTTTGAATCGGAGGAAGAACTCACGACGCTTGCCGCAGATGTTTTCACCTATTTTGGACTTGGATGCAGAAATGTGTCGAAACTTTTCGTCCCGGTCGAGTACGATTTCGCGAAGCTATTTGAAAGCTGGCAATCATACGAAAAGGTGTTGCTTCACCATAAATATCACAACAATTACGATTACCAGAAGTCGATTCTATTGATCAACCGTGATGAGTTTCTTGATAACGGATTTATCCTTTTACAGGAAAACAAAAAGCTGGTTTCACCGATTTCGGTATTATACTATGAGTCGTATAATGATTGGAACGATCTGATCCAAAAACTCAATAGCCAGCAGGATAAAATTCAATGCGTGGTTGGGAATGTATCTCAAGCCTCGGTAAGAATTGGAGAAGCGCAATCACCAGGCCTTGATGATTACGCCGACCAAATCAATACATTAAAATTTCTTTCGTCATTAGGTTAAGGTTTCGGGCCACGAAGTATTTCAATCCATCCTGAAATTGGTTCACTGCCACTAACCTGTACACGATAGAAGTAAATTCCATCAGCTGCGCCCTCTCCTTTCCAGGTATTCTGATAATTATTGCTTGAGAATACTTCCTTGCCCCAGCGATTAGTAATAACTACTTTGTTGTCACCAGATTCTGAAAGGTTTCTCACAAAAAATACATCATTCACACCATCGCCGTTCGGCGTGAATACGTTTGGAATGAACACGCTCTCGTCCAACGGAACCAATGCCTCAAGTCTTGCCGTACAACCGATCGAATCACTTACTTCGATAATGTAGCGTCCGGCAGCCAATACATTCTGGTAGATTTTCTCCCATTGCTGGTTCGAGTTCCTTTCGACGGGTTCATCAAACGTCTCAAACGGTGGCAACGACGTTGATGCTGAATCAACAAAAATACTGATGGTATAATCCGGTATTCCGCCCGAGATATTCTCCACCTGTACCGAGCCAGATGCGATATCAGGATACGAAGCAGATATCTGTCCTACCGACGCTGATACAGGGTATTGAATTGTCACGCGCTCCTTTTCAGACTCCACCATGGTACAATTGCCCTGGAATTGCTTCATCAGCACAAGGTAGTCAGCGCGTTCATCAAGGAACGGACGATCATTGAGGATGTATGTTCCAATTGGCGGATACGCAATTCTCAATGAATCTTCGCGTTCACCAGTCTCTTCGTTATATACGATGATATCGAACGGTCTGTCTGCATCACCGGTAATGTCGGTAAATGAAATCTGCTGAGCGTCTACATCGCAAATATTCTCGACGTTAAAAGTAATTGCAACTGGTGCGTTTGCTGTAACAACTTCAGGGTTCGATTGCACTTCGGTGCAATTCGTCTGACTTTGTTTCAGAATAATGGTAAAGTCGTCGAATGAGTCAAGGAATGGCCTTCCTGAAATTGAGTAAGTTCCTATTGAGGGATATGGGATGCGAATAGAATCAACACGCTCGCCGCTGCTTTGATCAAAGACCAGCACATCAAATGACTTATCGCTTTCTCCTGTGATTTGCGTTATCGCAATTTCCTGATGTGATTCGCCGCATACACGCTGCGCATCAAACGAGATGGCGACCGCTCCGCCTGAGATTGTGAAGTCCTGGCGTGTCGGACAACCTGCGTCCGAGCTAGACAGAACGTAGTATGATCCACTCGACAGTGTATCGATTTGTACGCGGTTTCCTGAACCAGGAAACTCAACCAACTCGATTGTATTTTCATCAACCCCTGTTCGTGCAATACCAAATTTATACGGGCCAGGTGTAAGCGTTTGATCCATATCAACCTCAATGACCACTATACCGTCCGTTCCACCACTTTCGCAAGAAGGTGAGATCACCTGGATCGGCGTTTCAAGGATTACCTGGTTTGGCGAAGGTACCATCACTGTGTTGGTAATTGAGCAACCTATTGCATCGCGAATGGTGTAATTTTTACTTCCACGCTGCAGATCAGTATAGATGATGTTGTCGACAATTTCTTCATATGCGCCCCCCTGGAAAGAGATCTCATAGGGAGCTACTCCACCAATGACATTCTTCACTTCCACCTGACCATCGTTGTTGTTACACGTTGCTTCGGTGGCAACATGTTCAGCCGATATCTGCGTCAACGGATTATTGATCGTTACCTCCACAGCATCAGGGCACGCGTCACTTGCATCATCCCGAACGAGGATCGAATAAGTGCCATTAGGTGGCAAGTTCGTGAGTGTACCTGGCGCAGTAAACGCTGCCCACGTTGTTCCATTGTTCACTGAATACTCGTACGGCGCGCTGCCACCTGTTACGGTTATCGTTGCCTGGCCAGTAGGCGTATTGTAACATAACGCATCACGGAAGGAAGCTGGATCTGCGGACGCGTCCACTGTCGTTAACCGTGGCAAACTGTATGGTAGAACGCACGTTGTTGAACCGTCGAATATTTCAATGAAGTAGTTTTCCGATGCAGATAAGCCATTGAATGACTTCGGAACATCTTCCTCGAATTGTTGCGACTGTGTGAAATACGTAGTTCTGACAGCATTTAATGTGCTATCGTACAGGGTCACAACATAGAACGGAGCAGGGGAACCACCTTTGATCGAAACTGTGATCTGGCCATTATCCTGATCACTGCATGTTGGTCGAATTGATGAAATATCGGCCATGAAGACATTACAATTGATACCCCCTGGAGAATCACAGTCGGATGGTTTTGACAGCGAGATATTGACCGCTCCTGAAACACAACCTGATGCATCCTTAACAACGACGTTGTAAACGCCCATTGGCAAATTGGCGATCGTGCTTGTTGTAACAAAGTCTACACCGTTGTTCACCGAATATTCATACGGTGCTGTTCCTCCCACAATGTTGGAAATTGAAATTTCACCGTCTCCTCCGTCACAGGTTTCATCAATCTTATTTACGTCCATTGTAATGACAAACCCATTATTCACAACAATTGTCTGAACGGAAGAAACACAAAGCGATGCATCACGAACAAGCACGGTGTAATCGCCTGCAGGCAGGGAAGCAAACGAATTTCCGGTTTGGTAGGTCACGCCATTATCTATTGAATACTCATACGGAGCAGATCCACCTGATACGGATGCTATCGTAATAGATCCATCATTCATACCACCGCAGGTAGCATTTATCTTACTGATGACAGGGGAGATATTTCCGAAAAGATCGATCGACACATCCTTCGTTTCCGAGATACAACCTGTTGCATCGCGAACGACCACTTCATACGAACCTTGGTTCAATCCCGTAAAGATATTCGCGGTACTGAATGTCGTCGCACCGTTAATCGAATATTCATACGGTGCGGTTCCATTTGAAGCTGTGATGGTTATTTCACCATTATTTCCGGCACAGGCCGAGGCGTTAACTTTCGTTACGGTTGAAGAAATTTCACTTGTGGCATTAATAAATACTGAAGCCACGGAAGAAATGCAGCTATTTGCATCCCTTACGATCACCGAGTAGCTCACGCCAGAGGCAAGTGTTGTAAAGTTAGCTGGCGACTGATATGTCACGCCGTTGTCAATTGAATATTCATATGGCGCAACACCGCCGGTAACACTTGTGATTGAAATCGTGCCGTCAGTGGCACCAAAACAGCTCGCATCGGTCTTCGTTATTACAGGAACGATATTACCGATCAGATTTATAGTCACCGCCTCTGACGCAGACGTGCAACCTGACGCATCGCGTACCACCAACGGGTATGTGCCCTGGTTAAGACCACTAAATGAATTGCCAGCCTGATAAGTAGTTCCACCGTCAATGGAATATTCATATGGCGCTAGCCCGCCAGTCGTACTTACAGTTAAAGATCCATCGTTGCCTGCGCATGAAGATGCATCGGTCTTTGAGACCGTGTTTGTGATCACTGTCGCACCGTTGATCATGATCGAGGACACAGCTGAGATACACATGCTTGCATCTCTGACAACCACGTCATAACTCCGACCAGCTTCAAGACCTGTGAACGTATTTGATGGCTGATAAGTGGCGCCATTATCATTTGAATATTCATACGGCGCTGTACCTCCGGTGATATTTGATTGAATAGTTATTGATCCATCGTTCGCACCTGCACAAGAAGCATCTGTTTTTGTAATCACAGGAACAATATTACTAATGACACCAATCGTCGTCATAACATCTGCAGAAACACATCCATTTCCATCCTGTGCTATGAATGTATACGAGCCCGGCGACAGACTACCAAAGACATTCGAGACCTGGAATGTATTACCATTGTCAATTGAGTATTGATACGTGCCTGTGCCACCCGTGGCATTTACCTGCACCTGTCCATCGTTACCTACGCATGAGGAAACATCAGTGACCTGGAGACTTGCATCAATCGCGACAGCGTTGTTAATGATAATCGAGAACGCCGATGAGAGACATCCATTTGCGTCGCGGACAACGATTGAATGGTTGCTATTTCCTGCAAGTGATGAAAATACATTGGAGGTCTGGTAAGTTATTCCATTGTCGCGCGAATACTCATAAGGAGAAGTGCCTCCGGTTACTGCGGCAACTGTTACAGTGCCGTCCGACACAGCATTACACGAAGCATCATCTTTGCTGATTGTTGGAATGATGACAGCCGTCGCGTTAATCGTTACGCTCTGCGCAACCGAACGACAGTCATTGGCATCTTCTACAATAACAAGGTAAGTGCCCGGCGCGAGACCAGTATAAGTATCGGATGGATCAAACGTAACACCATTGTCAATTGAATATGTGAAAGGTGCCGTACCCCCGGCCACAGAAGTAATTTCTATTGAACCGGAATTAACACCGTTACAAGCTGCGTTTTGTGCAGTGATAGAAGGAATCGGTTCAGCTGTAACCGTTACGGTTACCACACTGAACGCATCGGTACATCCGTCTTGCAATACACGATACTCAAAATCATAGGATCCAGCGGCAGCGTTTGTGAAGTCCGCTACGTTGCCCGTGAGTGTTGCATTACTACCATCCAGATCTGTCCATGTTCCACCAACGTCGGCTGCACCCAACAGTGCGAACAGATCAAGTGAGGTTTCATCGAAGCAAACCGTAACGCTATTCGACGTACCAGCATTCGGCGCGGTATTTACTGTCAACTCAAGGATTGCGTCATCGGTGCCACATCCGGCAACATTTACAGTG
>DASPJN010000270.1:0-13616 GCA_035628595.1 Chryseosolibacter sp. | reverse complement strand
CCTACTAACCTCCTCGACCCTCAACCCAATATATTCACAGAATTCCGTTAAAGAAATCAGTTGGTGTTTGTCCTTACCCAATGATCGCCGGATCGCCGACATGATCTTGCGGGCGTAGCGTTCACTTCTTCCGGTTACTCTCTGAATATCTTTGGTGTAGACAACTGTTCGTGTTACGGCCATAAGTTGAAGATACAGCGTGGAATATGTGCCAGGCATTGATCGGATCCAGCTTCATTGATTATATCTTCGCGGCGAGCGCAGCTTGTAAGCCCGCACATGGGTTCTGATAATGCAACACAGCTTGTGTTGCAAAGTGGTTGTTCAAAAAATTGAAGTTTGTATTCCATGCTGAGGTTTTTTTTGCGCAATAAATGATGTCATGATAATTGTTACAAGCGGATAGCCAGTATCCTGTCCCGGTTGATCGAAAAAATTAACAAATGTTAATTAGTGCTTAAACACATTACGTAAAAGAAAGCTGTCTCCGGATGACAGCCTCTTTACTGGATCTGATTTACTTCACCCTGAACCTTCTACTCATCTTCTTTAGCGCCAATGACACACCGAAACTAACCGTTGCACCAATAGTCGCAAGTAACGCAGTCTTCACAAGGTCGCCGATATGGATGTTGCCGAAAATTGTCAGCACCGTTCCCGTTATGGTTCCGTAAACGGTCCCGGAGTTGTGATTCGTTGTTTGCATTTTCCTTATCAAATAATTTAAAGGTTATGGATTTGGTGGCACATTAGGGACTGCCGAATCGACAAGCACAATAGCCAGCGCGTTATGGGCACCGTTTTGCAGAGAGTATTCCGTTCCGTTGACAACCTGTGAAAACTCGATACCGATCATCACCATGGATGGTTGGTTGCCTCCCGCTGGCAGTTGAACGCTCAGTTCGATTGCAGCTGAAACGTCATTCGATAAAGGTGATGAGGCATTCTGCGTGATCTCGCTCACGTATTTATTTTCGATGAAATTCAGCGCCACAGCCGCCATCGTCAACCGGAAGTGAGTAGACCCTATAGGTGCGGAGATCATCTTCGCTGACGCAAATCCTGGCACGGCAACAGTGACGTTGCCACTTGCCCGATCGAACGATACCTCGTAAGGTGCAAGGAATGTCGCGTTGAGTAAGGCACCGCTATTAAATTCGAATCCCTGCAGCAGGCCGAGTTCACCACTGATAACATTTCGTTCACCGCGCTGGTTGGTAACGTCTGCCTTCAGCACCCTTATCATGTCACGGGTTAATCGATGCACAAGCGTTTTATCATGTGCGCTGATGAGAAGAGACCGGACGGCGGTACGCAGCAATTTTGCGGACGCGCCAGCTCGCCCGAACTCCGCAGCGTTCTCCCTTGTTCGCGCATAACGCGGATCAGTACGAATACGCTCCGGGCTTACGCCACTTTTTGCTCTCACCTGGAAACCATCCTGTGATTTGAAGAAGGACAGATCCCCGATCCGCCCTTCGAACTTCAAGATACTTTTTTGTCTTGCCATAAAAATTTGTTTTTGTTTTGTTTATGGGACAAATCAATTACCTCCGGAAGAGGAATCAAAATCACACGTTCCGTATAAGGAAGTACAAGCAGCATTGTGCCGGTCTGTGCCGTAATAGTCACTCGTGTCACACATCCTGAGCACCCCGCCCTGAGCGTTTGCGAGCAGCGAGCGAAGCCTGGCTTGCAGGTAGGCAGGGATCTTCTTACACAAAATATCCACGATATACTGGGATATCCCCCACTCAGAGTCACTCGCCAGAGGACTCTGAGTAAACCACAACAAATCACCAACTGCATTCTTCTTAGCCACAAGTTCAGTTATTCTCTCATATTGTATTGCCACTGAAACAGAACATAAAGCCCGAGCCCTTCACAATTAATACGAACACCTTCATTGAATGTCGTCGAATTGAGTGCCGCAAGTAAAACACTTCGGCACGTTCGGGCTAAAGAGTGCGGCTGGTTGTCCACGAACAGCGCGAACCTTCCGGGCACGTGCGGCTGATGTGGCCAGCGCGCGTAGGAAGGTTAAACCCCCGATGGCTATCGGGACGTGATGCCCTTTTCTTTTAGTTACTTTTCTTTTGTGCAAGCAAAAGAAAAGTGACAACACTTAAATGAGCGTGCATCGCCCTGCGCATTTGACCGGTAGGAATCGTCACACATAGATATCAACCCAAATGTTGAAGCAACAAATACTAAATGTCCTATATGCAGCAACCAAAAAAAACAAATTAACCATAGGTACTCAACGCTGTTTTGATAGTAACCTGTAATAAGACCTTAAACCCCTATGGGATTGCATCAACAATGCCCGCAAGTCTGCGCGGACCATCTTGACATTTGCACGCTTTCGGCACTTCGCAAGTCGATAGGCCCACACATTAAGACCCTTCGCCTGCAACCACGGGCCAAGCTCCTGCAACCAGGCAACGTACCATCGTATTTGTATTTCCTCAACGAGGGGAATGTCTGCAGTTTTAAACAGAAAAAAGCCAGGAAATATATAACATCGGTATGGCAATCGTGTGACATTATTTTACCTGGAACATTTCTTGATCAACGCCCGTCTGCCGAAACAATTGAATTGCTTACACGCTGCAAAGTCAGCGCCTTGAGCTATGATTCAATACGAAAAATCATCGCAGGCAATATTGAAGCTGCCGGAATGTTTCAGATCCTCTTCAATAAATTGCTCAACGATTCGCTTTCCATGATTGAAGACCTTAAGCAGAAAACCGCCCTTCAGCGTTACAGCGATTTTACGGCTAAATACAAAGGTATTGAACATCTCCTGCCGCAGAACCAGATCGCATCTTTGTTAGGCATTAAGCCTCAGTCCCTCAGCCGGATAAGAAAAGTACTATTGATGAAGGAGAAATTGCAAATTGTATGATTGTCAGCCACAACACTACCCTGTTCCGGGTAAATAAATAAAAAAAAACACTCTCCTCGCATAGGCCGGGCGTCTTTCCATAAGAGAAAAGGAAAACCACTCGTATGAAAGAAACGATCATCGACTTCTTACGCCAGCGTAAGGTAATGTCTGAAGAATTCGAAAGAGTGTTCACAGAAGCATTGCTTCCTGTCAGCCTTCCCGCTGATGCTGTGCTTCTTCATCCTCCCCAGGTACCCGACCACATTTACTTTATGAGTAAAGGATTTGCAATGTCTTACACATACCAGGAGCATCGCAGGTTCGTTGGAAATTTCTATCAGCCCGGACAGGTAATTCTAAGCAATAACTTTTTTGATCAGACGCATACCGATACCACGATTGTCCTTACGGAGCCGAGTGAAATGCTCGCGCTCAGTTTTACGCGATTCCATTCCATGGTTGATAATGTTCCTGACGCAAACCAGTACTATCGTCTCATGGTGCCGCTGATACTTAAAGACATGCAGACGAGGATAAACGACCTGCAGAAACTTACCGCTCAACAGCGACTGGTAAAGCTGTGGCGTTTGTACCCGACAATTGAACGATCCGTATCGCAGGACGCAATTGCATCCTACCTTGGCATCACGCCGCAGTCATTGAGCCGCATCAAACGAAAATTACAGTCGTAGTTATCATTTGTTAAAGCACTTTCGGTATTCCGTTCAGTCATATCGGAATACATGTGCTACCTGCTGTTGGATTGGAGGGCATATCTTCACTTAAAAAAAGACCATGCACAAAAGCACTATCGTAGACGCAATCTCAATCTTTCTCATCCTGCTCTTTGTTTACGCCGCATTTAGCAAATGGCTGGACTTTAAAGTATTCCAGGTCCAGTTAATGCAATCTCCGATGTTGACGTCATTCGCGCCCTTCTTAGCATGGACTGTACCCGCTACAGAAGTTCTCATCGCGTTCCTGCTCCTTATAAATAGTGTAAGGTTACTTGGATTATATGCAGCCTTTTCACTGATGATCATGTTCACAACATATATCGCGCTGATACTGAACTTCAGCAGCTTTATACCGTGTTCATGCGGTGGCATTTTGGAAAGGATGGGATGGACGGAACATTTGATCTTCAATCTGATAGTTACCATGTTGGCGGCAATTGCAATCATGTTGGAAAGCGATATGGTTGATATTGAATTTCCCGCATCATTTAAACAGCAAATATGAAACGGATTAAGCACATCAAATTTATCACAGCTGTCGCTGCCGTAAGTATTTCCGCAGTGTTAACGCTCTATTCGTTTTCAGAGCATGTAAGAACACGAGAAGGAACATTCATTAGAATATTTCCACCACATCCCGTTCTTCACAATGCATCACTTCGAATAGATGTTGAGAAGCCATATATCGCAGGGCATACCGACCGTAGCCTCTACATTGGTAATGAGGTATCACCAATTGACCTGCTACAGATTGACAAAGAGAAGCTGATGACAGAACGGTCTGTGCGAGTCAGCATAAGTGCCGCAACAACATTAAAACATTTTAATGCGCACGTACTGGTTGACTCATCCAGCTTCTATTTTTTCGACGGAGCGATACCTTATCTGTTGAAGGGTAACACGGATCAGTGGCTTGCAATGCGCCAGTCAACTAAGGATATATTCTTTCAGGATGTGGTTCCGCTCGGTGATTCAACCTACGCGGTCAAATCTTTCAATACACGGCGCAGGGAAAATGTGCTCGCCATTTACAATCCCAAGACGAAGACTGTTAAGCAACATCCGGATTTACTGCAGAGACAAGTAGACGGGATATTCTGCACAGACGGCACGCTTCATTTCGCTAAAGACACGAAAAAGGTAATTTACCTTTACTTCTACCGCAACGAATACATAGTAGCAGATAAAGATCTTAACCTCTTGTATCGCGGCCAAACGATAGACACCGTTTCAAAGGCAAATGTCAAAACTGTTACACGGATAACTGGAACGAATACCACGACTTCACAACTCGCCGTTCCGCCGCCCACGGTCAATAAACACAGCACCGTATACAAGCACCTGCTGCTGGTTCACTCAAATTTAATGGGTCGCAATGAACTGCCGGAACTGTTCGACGAAGCCTCAGTGATCGACGTCTACAACTTTCTTCAACAAAAATACTTGTTCAGTTTTTATGTCCCCGACAGGGAAGGAAAGAAAATCAGGGACTTGAAAATAGCAGGCGATAAGCTGTACGCCTTATACGATAACAGGCTGGATGCCTACAAATTAAACGACATATACTTTACTCCCTTGTAACAATATTCATCGATGACATCAGGAATGAGTTTGCCGAAAACCTGTAAAAAAAAGTAGGCCTCTTGAATCAATTAAAGTAAAATTTTATGAAAAAAATGAAAAGCATTTTTGGCGTGCTCGCCTTTATTCTGGCAATTGGTGCGGCCTTCGCCTTTAAAACTGAAGTGGTACCTACTCCTGGCTACGTGGATGGCAGCAATATCTGTCGTCCTGCCACCGCTTCTTGCTCCGGTGGGCTTCAGGATTGTCGTGCTGATATTCCCGAAATTCCAGGGTCTGATAACACACTCATTTTCGACTATGACCTGGGTTGCGCAAACACGTTGAAGATGCCTTAAGCTTCAATTAGAAAGTATGGAGGGTGAGACATTCTCACCCTCATACTCATTAACCCAACCTACTTGTCTTTGATTACCAGTGCGAACATCTCTTCGGTTGATTCAGTCAACAACAGACCTTGCTCTTCCAACGCCCGGCGTAGATCTTCTATGTCATTCACATTTGCTTCAAGGAACAGATCAACATTGTATCCAATGCCCGTGTCATCAAAAAACGGGCGATTGTTTTGAATGTGCTTATTAAACACAGAGGATATAAGGTGTGTCATCGAAACGTTCGTCAGCTTGATTTCTGCTGGCTCCGTATGATCGTTCAAGTTAGAACCTCCTTTGCTTTTTAGATTGCGTCTGGCCTTGTCCGTTGCGGAAAGCCGCCAGCATGCAACTTCGCGTTTTTGCAGGCTCGCCACGTAAGGGAACGTTCGCCCAAGATCCTGCTGCATTGCTATCATCATCTTCTTCGGACAATAAGTGTCCGACGGAAGTTTCAGTGAGTAGCAATAGATCCCTGCACCTGTTACCTGGTCCGTCATAAACATGCTGGGGTCCGTTACTTCCAGGATGGTTTCCAGTGTGACATCGTAATACAGTGAATCTTCAGGATACCAGCTTGACCTGCCTACATATGCAAACCGGTAAAGGTCCTTTAGTCCCCCGCATCCCATCATATTTCCCGCGGGCACGTTCGCGCGAGCAAGTGACTTGAAGTCGAATGGCAATCCCGCAAATCGCATCTCCCCAGGCGTATACGCAACAAGTATTGACCCGGAGAACGATTCATTTAACGCACCTCCATTACCATTAAATAAGAATGGCTTTTTGTAGTCGAGTGGAATTGCTTTGGCGATATTTTGAGTTCCGCTGTAACTTCGGTCAACATATGGAAAGTCCTTTTTTGCGAGAAAGCGCTCTATATTTTCCTCCGTGAGTTCAGTCGAAGAAGTAATCGCTTTAATAATACCCTCGTTATCCACCCATATCAGATGCGGAACCGTTCTGTGAACAAATTTCCGGAACACCACGGAATCAAACGTGTAGGGGATGTTAAGATCTATCCTGGACCGGATCTTTTCATACATCGGACGCATTCGCTCCTCTTTGTCTTCCACGCCGACAAGCAGCATCAATAATCGATCCTTGAACTTCCCGTAAAGAGTGTTTGTCCTGGGAAAGCTTGCAGCACAGGCAGAGCAGTACTTGCTCCAGAAGTCGAGGATGTAAAATTTCCCTGCGAGGTCATTCCGCGAGATTTTGTTCAGTGAATAATCATTGATGCCTGACAGCGTAAAATCGGGACAAGGTTCACCGACAACGGGGTAACTATGTGAACCTGTTTGCGATTCGGCACTCGTAAAAGTAAATACCAGTAGCGCTATGAAAAGATTTGTTTTCATCGTCGAATAAAGATTAAAGTATGTGGTTAGTAACCTGGGTTCTGCGTGAGATTCGTGTTGTTGCTTATCTCCTTTTCCGGGATCGGAAACAAAAGATCGTTATTGTCCCAATAAAGTTTGACCGACCCAAGGACGATATCCGCTTGTCCACTTCGTTTAAGATCGAGCCATCGCGTTCCCCACTCGCTGAAAAACTCGATCCGTCGTTCGGCAAGAATAGCCTCAAGCATTTCTTCCTTTGCATTGATAGCCACTGCAGGCAGCCCGCTTCGCGTACGAATCATATTAAGATCCGTCGCGGCACTGTTGGCGCCCGTTATCATTCCCTGATTCGCCCGCGCCTCGGCGCGTATGAGGTACTGCTCCGCAAGGCGAAGGACAACAGCATGCTCGCTTAATGGATTGCTTCCACCTTTGACTTTATACTTATACGGGAAAAAATATTCGTTCATCCCGTTATCATAAACACCGATCCATGCCGCCGACCGTTTGTCATTTTGTTCAAAGGCTTCATGCAAACCCGTGCTGATACTCTGTATTTGCGGTGGCGCATTCAGCACATAATAGATTCCCTCATACGTATTGTATAAAGTGGGCATCGTGCTTGCCAGCTGCCAGATAGCTTCAATGCTTCCCTTGGCAAATGCCGACGAAGGTTCATCCGTTAGCGAGAACACTGATGTGTTTTCGATCAGCTTTGTTGCGTACGCTTCGGCTTTTGCCCAATCGCCGGTAAACAGATATACCCGCGCGAGCAATGCAGCCGCAGCCCATGAGGTAGGCCGCGCGCGTTCTGCGCTCACAAATGTGGTAGACAAAATGAGTTCAGCCGAAGCCAGATCCTCCGTGATAAATTGATATACGGCTTTAATATCCGACCTCGCAAGCTTTGCATTAACGCGGTAGTCAGTCGAATTGACAATGGGTATCTTTCCAAAAAGGTTGACAAGGTAAAAATGGCAGAATGCCCGAACGAACCTCGCCTCGCCCTCCAGTTGTTTTGACAAGGCCGGTGTAATGGTCGATGACGACTGAAGTCCTTCAATAACACTGTTAGCTGCATAAACCGTCGAGTAAAATGACGTCCACAAGGCAAGCACTGTCTGGTCAGAAGCGGTAAGTGTATTTTCAGCAAATGCTTTATTGCCTGCGTAATAGTTATCGAACTCGTCACTGTACACGCCGGTAATTGTTGACAGGCTGAGCGGTGAACCCGACGAAGCAAACCCGTTGCCTCGAAGCATGATCTCATACATTCCAAGCACCGCAGCTGTTGCGGTGGCATCGTCATTGAAGACGGCCTCCCTTGTAATTTTTGTGTTCGGTAAATTAACGTCAACAAAGTCTTCGCACCCGTAGCATAGGAACAGGATAACAAGCAATATCCCGACATTGAAGAAATGGTTAGTATATGATCTTTTCATTGATTTAAAGTTTAAGGTTGATTCCTGCGGTCATCATCCGGAGCTGTGGCAGTTGACTATTGCCAGGAATTTCCGGATCAAGTCCATCGTAACCGGTGAGCATAAACACATTTTGGCCTGTTACAAACACGCTTGCATCCTTTAAGCGGATCTTGCTGCAGATCGCGTCGGGAATGCTGTAGCTAAGGCTGATTGTTTTCAAACGCACAAAGGACCCGTCATCGACATTCAGGTTACTAAGCCGCGCATTGCCGTAAGAGGTGCTGTTCGTGGTAAACCGCTGCAGCGCAGTGTTGTCGCCTGGCAATTTCCAGCGCGGTTCTTCCAGCACAACCGAAGGTTGGTTCATCGCTGCTCCTGGCGCCTGCAGAAATGTTCCCCTGTATCCAGTCACATCTTGCTTTACGATCTCGACGAGAAAGTCCAGCTTGAATCCGCGGTAAGAAAGACTGTTGTTTATTCCACCATAATATTGCCTGCTGAGATTCAATACCGCCGTCCTGTCGTCTATATTGATCACATCATTGCCGTCAACGTCTTTGAATGTGTACAAACCGGATTCTGCATCGATTCCTTCAGCATGGTAAACCTTCATGATTGTCAGCGGGCTGCCAACAGCGTAAACATTTGCATACGCAGACGCGCTGAGGTTAGGGAAAGAGATCAGCTCATTACGCGGGATGGTCAGATTCAATGTTGTGCTCCACCGTACGCGCGACGTTTCAAAGTTGCGCGATGTCACCATAAATTCGAGCCCGCGGTTCTCAACCGTCGCATCAAGATTTGCCTGAACGGACGGGAAGCCGCTCAGTACCGGAAGTGGATATCCGATCAACTGATTTGACGAACGGTTAAGGTACCAGTCAGCCGTCAATGACAACCGGTCGTTGAAAAATGCGAGATCCACCGCGAGCTCGATTTTTCTGTTCATCTCCCACGCATACGTCGGGTTCGCGAGTCCGGAAGGAAGTAAAATCCCACCCCCGAGATATGTTGCTGATGACGGGCTGTAAGTACTCAGGTATCCGTAATCTCCTATCTGGTCACTGCCGGAGGTTCCCACGCTCCCACGAAACTTCCCCAGGCTTAATACCCGTTGATCGCTGAGAAAGGGTTCATTTGTAAAAATCCATGCAGCACCGATTGCACCGAAATTCGCAAATTTGTTTTCAGGGCCGAACCGCGACGATCCGTCGCGACGCGCCGTGAGGTTTAAAAAGTATCTACCATCATAGTTGTAGCCAGCCCGCGCAAAAATTGCATGATACTTGTACTCTCCATTATCTCCGCCGAGTCTTAACACCTGGCTCGCCGCATTCAGGTTGCCTAGCAGGTTGTCACTTACATAACCGCTTCCCAGTAGCCATTGAGTTGTGAAGGATGTGGCCTGGAACGTTGTCCCGGCGATCACGTCTAAATGATGATTGAAGTAATCCTCCGAGTATGAAAGCTGAGGCTCGATGATCCAAGAATTATTTCGGCGATCTCCGAACGAACTCGTGCTGACGGCAAATCCGCCTGGTGGCATCGCAGTCTTCGGTTTTTTAATTATCTCAGTTGTGCCACCATCATTGTACCCGACATTTGCAATCACTGATAATCCGTCTGTGATCGCAAACGAAAGCCTCGCAGACGTGATCAGGTTTCGCGTTTTCGCCTGATGTGCGATCTTCAATTGACTAAACGGATTCGGCAAGCTGAAATTATAACCCGTCCAGTCCAATGTCCCATCATCATTATATGTTGGCGCATTCGGCGCAAGCGTCAGTGCCGTGTAGACAGGGTTGTTGTTGAATAGCTTGTTAACGTCAGAACCGTAGTTCAGCGAAAGTGAGACCTTGAAACGGTCCGCGTGTTTGCCGTGCGTGAGACTAAGATGCGCGGTGCTCTTACGATACCCGAAATCACCGGGGAAAACAGTTCCCTCTTTATGAAATCCTCCACCAAATCGGAAGGTGGTTTTGTCGTTTCCGCCGGAAATTGATCCTTGCATATCAGTGATCTGGGCCGCGCCGCCAAACAGTTCCTCCTGCCAGTTTGTGTATTTGGTGCTGTCCCAAAGTTTCATGTCGGGAAAGTAGATGGCGTATGCAGGATTATTAAGATCAGCAAGTGCTGTCTCGCCGTCATTGGCGAATGCCTCTTTACGCATGGCAAGATATTCTTCAGTACTAAGCAGGTCCATCATCCGCGCCACCCGTCCCGCACCGCGGTACACCTGCACATCCAGGGCAGTCGTTCCTTCCTGTCCTTTTTTTGTGGTGATCAGCACCACGCCGTTCGCACCGCGCGAACCATAAATAGATGTTGCATCCGCATCTTTCAATATCTCGATACTTTCGATGTTTTCGGGATTGATCGTGTTCAGCGGATCCACGCCACCCGTAAAGATCGTATTCAACGATTGCAATGGGCGTGAATCAACCGGTACTCCGTCGATAATGTAAAGCGGATAGTTTCCATCCGCACGAAGACTGTTTTGCCCACGGATCTGTATCGACTGAGCGCTTCCTGCAACACCGGTCCTTGGTGAAATCACAACACCGGGCATTCGGCCTTGAAGGGCGAGTAGTGGATTACTAACAGGTTGCTTGTTGATCTCCGCAGCAGTCAGACGCGCAATAGACCCGGTGCTTTCCTTTTCTTTTACTTCGTAATATCCAGCATTTACCACGACCTCTTTAAGGTTTGCAACATCCTCGTTCAATTCGACATCGATGACCGTTCTTGTGCCGACAGCAGTTTCGAATGTAGCATACCCGATAAAGGAAAAGACCAGCACGTCACTCTCCTTCGCGATGATGTTGTACGTACCGTCAGAAGCCGTGCTTGTCCCCGATACGGTACCTTTCACGATAATATTCACACCCGCCATTGGCTCCGATGATGCAGCGTCTCGTACGACGCCTGATACACTCCTGGCGTCGGTCGCCGGAGAATTCACATGTTCATCAGAAACGCGGTGACTTCTGATCCGCGCATCCTTCTTCAGCGTGATGGTCCCTTCCGGCTCATGCACTTTATATCGGATATGAAAAGGTTCGAACAGATCGTTCAGCACTTGTCTCAGTGGCTTGTCTGTCGCGATAATCGAAGTACGTGAACCTGCGTCGATGTGGTCGATGCTATAGAAAAATTTCACGCGGGCGGCCACTTCGATCTCGGAAAGTATACTTGAAATAGTCGCGTCGCGGATATCGAGCGTCACCTTCCGCTCCAGCACCTGCCCGTAGTTGTCGTGGGCCGCAGTGACGCCGCAGATAATAATGGCGATGATGAATTGTGACGCACAAAGCTTCATAACCTTAAAGAGTTTTTTTCTTAGCGTGAGGTATTTTTTCATAATTTTAACTGTTTTGTTGGTAATTGTGAACGATGAAGACAAAACACTTCCACATCCATCGCTTAAACGCAATGGCGTAAGGGAGTTTAAGACAGGAGTGCGCTAACACTCCTGTTTTTTTTTATGTATAATCAGTGAAGGAGAAGCACGCGGCCGATGGCCTCCCCTATTCGCACCCGGCGCCGGTGATCACGACGTTCGCGCCATTGATATTAAAACTGATGTCCAGTACTTCAGATAACATTTGAAGTGTGCTTTCGAGCGATCTGTCTGTAAAGTCTGCCGTAATGCGGCAACGTTTCAGGTTCTCGTTTTCAGCGCGCACCGTCACCTCGAATTTTGATGCTATCCTCTCCATTACCTGTGCCATGGCTACACTCTCGAACTTCATGTAATATTCGCTGTTAGCTTCCGCAAGCAGGTCGACATCGAAAGTTGATCTCACCAGCACGCCCGTTGGCTCGTACAAGACTTTTTCCTTCGGATGTACCAGTACCGTATCGTCATTCGTCGATACCGCCACCGCACCCGTGAGAACCTCGATCGCAAAGCTGTCTCCGGCAGTGCGGATGTTAAAGCTTGTCCCCGTTACCATCACGTTAACTTTCCCGCACTGCACGTTGAAAGGCTTTGTCTTATTTTTTGATACTTCAAATAATCCTTCCCCATTCAATACCGAATGCCTGCCTTCATTATCCTGGTAAAAAGAAAACGTGCTTCCCCTTTCGAGCCATACGATCGAGCCATCAGGAAGTTTTACCTTCTCATCATTGTGCGTGGCAGCCACCGCTACGGATGTTCGTCGTGCTTCCAGCGCGTCCCAGGCAACGTAGCCTGTAATAACAATTGCGCTGATGGATGCCGCAATCGCCAGCCATCGCAGGATTTTGTGTTCAACCCGCTTTTGCCGCGGCGTAAACGACGTAATCTCGTCGATGTTATTGATTTTCGTCGTTATCTTCTCATAGAGGATTTGCTCGTCCTTTTCGTCCCAGGTAAAATTTTTACCATGCCGTTTCTTATTGGAGTCCAGCCATGCCTCTATTTTTATGCGCTCCTCCTCCGATACCTCATCCTTCAGGTACCTTTTAAGAAGATCATCAAATTCAGACTCATCATTTTCCATCATCCGGAATTCTCAGTCATTACTTCGTGCTTACTATTAAAACGTTCACAGGCACATTTTCCCCCATGAAGGTACAGAAATATTTTGCGTCAATGCATTGTGCATGCATTACCGGGAAAGAATGGCTACGATGCCGGTACATTTAACTAAGCGTGAAGTTAAAAAGAGAGATTAGGCCGTTGCAGAATCGATTAGCCTTGAAACCGAACAAAAACGAAAGCGAAAACCTCCTCACTGATTAAGCTCGTTTTCTCAAATTTGATAGACAGGCCAAAAAATGTTGTTCATTGTACCTACTATTCAACTGTTCGTATTCTGCCACCCTCATAACATCGGGAACATTAGTGTCGGCACCTTTGGTTGTGATCAGTCTTGAAATCGGGTGCGCTGCTATTATGTTGTCTTCAACTGGTTCACAAAATGCCTTGATATCATCTTCAGTCAGATTCGGGTTTAACCAGTCTTTCTCATAATGTTTTGGAACAATCACGGGCATGCGTTTCTTACTATTATGGATCTGAGACATAGTTTCATTTGCTTTTGTTGTCAACACAGTATAAGAGTAAATGACCGTATCTGTATTCCGATCTTTCCATTTCGAATAAAGACCAGCAAGCGAAAACAGTTCCTGATTATTCAATTTGATATGATAAGGAATTTTGATCTTTCCTTTTTCGTCCATCCAACGCCATTCATAAAACCCTGTACATGGAATCAGGCACCGTTGACCAGTCTTTGCGGCGTCCTTGTATGAAGCTTTTTCAAACATCTCCTCGCTGATGC
>DASPJN010000269.1:0-34048 GCA_035628595.1 Chryseosolibacter sp. | reverse complement strand
GCCATTTCAATCATCGCATCCAGTTCGTTGATCAGTTTGTCTTCGCTTCCTTCATAGCCCACTGACTTGAAACGAATCCGTCCGTTTTTGTCGAGCACGAACTTTGTCGGGATGCCTTCAACTTTGAATTGCTCAACCACGCTGCTTTCGTTGTCCATCAGCACGTTGAAAGTGTACTTGTTTGTATTGATGAAATCTGCAGCCTGTTTTTCTTTATTATCTCCGCGTTCCCACGTGTTGATGAACACAAACGAAACTTCGCTATTGCCTTTATACTTGTCGACAATTTTCTGCATCGCAGGGAATGAAGCTTTACACGGACCACACCATGTTGCCCAGAAGTCAACGATCACGACCTTGCCCTGAAGATCTTTTGCGTTTACTTTGTTTCCATTCAGATCGCTGAGTGTATACTGCGGAGAGGGTTCATCGATCATCGATTTTTTCAGGTGTTCGATCATTTTCAGATACATCTCCTTTTCAAGATTTGCAATATAGGTATCGAAGCCGGCTTCCGATTTCTGTTCATCAACGTAAAGCCGTTTAAGAATTTCTTTGATCGTATTTGTTGATGCACCGTCTTTTATAAACTTTTCCAGTGTCGATTTAGCTTCCGCTGCCGGCAGTGCTTTTTCTGCGAGCAAAGCGTACGTGCTGTTTTGATCCGGATCTTTTCCTTTACCAATCGCTATCGCCGCTTCTTTCGCGATGTCAAAGCCCTCTTTATATTTTCCGAGGCGGTACATGACCATTGCATATGTATCGGCATATTGACCATACATAAACTTGCGCGAATTTGCCCATTGCTTTGCAGTGTAATACCGTGGCCGGTCGGCAGGCACGTTTTGCATTTCTCCTCTTGTGAAATCAGTTGCAATCTTAGCGGCCCTCTCCGCAATCGCGAGGTCCGTATTTTCCTCCTGTAAGCCCCACGCTAAGCTGTTAAGGTGGCGCACGGCCACACGTTTGTCATCGATCGCTTCAATTGCCTTGAAGTAATTATCCCAGTCTTTTTGTTTGGAATAACCTGCAGCTTTTGAACTTTGCCCTTCAGCTACAATGTATCCGAAGTTTTTCCAATCCTGCTTTTCGCGTACATTTTTTTCGAGCTGTGCGAACAGTGCATCCTTTTTTCCAGGATCCAATTCAGTTTTGTATTTACCGACCAGGATTTCCTTTTCATAGTCAGCGGGGAATTTTTCCCATTTTAGTTCTTCAATGAATTTCGCCTGTTCGGTCAGCTTATTTACGTTGTACAGATCCTGAACCATCTGATAATCTTCCTTCCGCTGAAGTCCTGCTTTCAACGCAGCTTCAATTTCCTTCTGGACCTGCGATGACACGTCACCCTTCTCGGCCTTTAGCGCCTGGTAGTAGCTCCAGATTGTTTTCTGTCTTTGATCAGGATAGGCAGCGTATTCAAGGTCAAGCGCAGCAAGTGCTTTACTCATGTTTTTCTCGCCGCCTGATTCCCGCCAGTAATGCTGATGATAGTCGGCGAGCGCAATGTTGCTTCCTTTCTTAAGGTTTTTTCCATCGCTCAGCTGGATGTAATATCCTTCGCCGGAATTGTTATCAAACTTGTCTTCAACATGAAAAGCAAATTGGATGAAAGTAGCTGACGTATCGGTGCTGATTGAAGCTGTGTAACCTTTCTTTGACTTCTTCAATGACAGATCGTCGGCCTTACGCTCAGTGGCGGTACTAACGAAGATCTCAGCTTCAACTTGTCCGAGCGTATTCGCGATGGCACCGGAAGGCACGTAGGTAATCGTAATCATCTCACCGGCTTTCGGCTTGGTGGGAGTGAAGGTGAAATTCTGCTGCGCATGAACTGAAAATGCAGCGAGCACCGTCATTGACAATAGCAGTCTTTTCATGGTATGAGGGTTATGGTGGAAAGAAACATTTGAAAAATAAGAGCATTTCGGTATTAATCCTACCGGTTTTAGATGAGCGGCAATCGCGAATCTGACGTTCATTGTATTCTGCCGCCTATCTTGATTTTAAACGTTTCATCACCTTAATGGATTGGAAATCATAACCTGTATCACGGTGGCGAGTTTCGTTGTATCTTCCGCACCACAATCTCATCATATGTTAAGATACCGTTATACTATCGTTCTTTTAATGATCGCCTGTCCAGCTTTTTCGCAGATCATTGACATGGAAAAAATGAAAGGCTACAAGCCGCGTAACATTGGCCCCGGTGGAATGAGTGGGCGCATTACCGCCATTGATGCCGTTGTAGCGAATCCTTCAATCATTTACGCCGGCTCAGCTTCAGGCGGCGTGTGGAAATCCGAAAGCGGTGGAATAAACTGGGAGCCTGTTTTTGAGAAAGAAGTCATCCAATCCGTTGGAGCCATTGCCATTCAACAGGATAATCCTTCGGTTGTATGGGTTGGTACAGGCGAAGGAAATCCGCGGAATAGTCTGAATGGTGGCTATGGAATATACAAAAGTCTCGATGGCGGGAAGACATGGAAGCTAATGGGACTGGAGAAAACACGTCATATACATCGCATTGTCATCGATCCTAAAATGCCCAATACCGTGTACGTTGCGGCGATTGGTTCACCCTGGGGCGATCATCCTGAAAGAGGCGTATATAAAACAACCGATGGTGGCCTGACATGGAACAAAGTTCTTTATGTGAACGAAAGAACAGGATGTGCTGACCTGATTATGGATCCTGCAAATCCCAACAAACTTTTTGCATCCATGTGGGAGCATCGCCGCCAACCCTGGACTTTCAAATCAGGTGGCCCGGGTTCTGGTATTCACGTCACGCATGATGGTGGAACAACATGGAAAAAATTATCACATACCGACGGTATTCCCGAAGGCGATCTTGGCCGTGTCGGATTTGCAATACCACGCAATAAACCTGAGGTCGTTTACGCCCTCATTGAATCCAAAAAGAATGCCTTATACCGATCCAACGATGGCGGTGTCAAATGGCAAATGGTGAACGATAAAATGAACGAGATCGGCGATCGTCCATTTTACTACTGTGAGATCTATGCCGATCCGAAGAATGAGAACCGTTTGTATACAATCTTCTCACGTGTAAACGTGAGCGAAGACGGAGGTAAGTCTTTTCGTGAATTACTCCCATACTATGGTGTTCATCCCGATCATCACGCATGGTGGATCCATCCCGAGGATCCGTCTTTTATGATCGATGGCAACGACGGCGGATTGAACATCACCCACGACATGGGTAAAAACTGGCGGTTCGTCGAAAATATACCAGTAGGGCAATTTTATCACATTAATGTTGATATGGATCATCCGTACAACGTCTATGGTGGGTTACAAGACAATGGCTCGTGGATCGGTCCCGCGTATGTTTGGAAAGACGATGGTATCCGTAACAGTTACTGGCAGATGGTTGTGTTCGGAGATGGATTCGACGTGTCACCCGATCCGGAAAACAACCGGTATGGCTATGCGATGGCACAGCAGGGTTTTCTAATGAAATACGATAAACAAACAGGTCACGCAAAATTTATTCGTCCTACGCACCCCGATCCGAAGGTCGAGCTTCGATTCAACTGGAATTCGGCCTTTGCGCAAGATCCTTTCGATGCTAATACCATTTATTATGGAAGTCAGTTTCTTCATAAGAGTACAGACAAGGGAAATACATGGCAGGTTATATCAAGTGATTTAACAACGAACGATCCTGAAAAGCAAAAGCAGCACGAGAGTGGAGGATTAACCATGGACGCGACCGGCGCTGAGAACCATTGTACCATTCTCGCAATTACACCGAGCACGATCGATAAAGGTTTGATGTGGATTGGAACCGATGATGGTAAAGTGCAACTGACACGCGATGCCGGAAAGACATGGAGTGATGTGTCGCCGAAGCTTGCTGGTGTTCCAAAAGCAGGTTGGGTTGCGCAGGTGAAAGCGTCCAGTTACAACGCCGCTGAAGCTTTCGTTGTGATAAACAATTATCGGCAGTTTGACTATAAACCTTATTTATTGCGTACGCGCGATTTTGGTAAAACGTGGGAGAACATTGTCTCTGCTTCTCAATTCGGTGAAAACAATTATGTGTTGTCCGTGATTCAGGATCCGGTTGAACCAAAGCTGATCTTTGCAGGAACGGAAAATGGATTGTGGATTTCACTCAATGAGGGAAGAACATGGAATCGCTGGACAAGTGGTTATCCTGCCGGTCTCCCGACGATGGATATGGTCATCCATCCAAGAGAAGGTGACCTCGTTGTCGGAAGCTTTGGTCGCGGTGTTTATGTATTGGACGACCTCGGTCCGCTCCGCGAGCTTGTGAAAGATGGCGTGTCTGTCCTCGATAAAAAGCTACATGTGTTTGATGCGCGCACTGCCTATACGGCACAGATCCAGGATGCTGCAGGTGTGTTGTTTCCGGGCAACGGTATGTTTATGGGCGCCAACCGCCCGGCCGGTGCCCAGATTTCTTATGTGATCAATAAGCCAAAAGATGAGAAGAAAGACGAAACGGAAGTTGTGACTACTGATAAGAAAGCATCCGGAAAATCGAAGAAAAAGATGCCGGATGAATCGCAAGTTGCGCCCATAAAGAAAGATACAGCGCTGGTGAAAACTGATTCACTGAAGAAAGACGCGGCGGCAACAAAATATGATTCAATAAAAGTGGAGGTCTTCAATAACGAAGGGGTGAAGATCAGAACCATCATTCAGAAAACACCTGAAGACAATGGCGTAAACAGGTTTGTGTGGACACTCACCGAGAAAGGTGAACGATATCCTTCGCGGGAGAAGAGTAAAAGTACAGCGGAACCTTCGGGTGTAACCGTGTTACCAGGATCATACAAAGTCAGATTTACTTTCGGCGATCAGAAAGATTCGACAATGATCGAAATTAAAAGTGATCCGCGATACCAGACTCCGCTCAGCGTAACCACAGCACGCTATACAATGTTGAAGGACTTGCAGACGATGGTTGCGCGTGCCTCTGCAGCCACAACGCGGTTACGTGAATCGAAGGAAGTGCTCGATGAATTTGAAAAGAAGCTGAAAGATTCCAAAGATGAATCGCACAAGAAAGCGTTATCACAAACGAAGGCAATTAAAGATTCTTTGAATGCCGTTTTTGATTTCATTCTTGGTAAAGAAGACAAACGTCAGGGTATTGTCAGTACAAAAGATCCGTTGCCGATGTCATTTGTATCATCTGCTTCGTTCTACATCAGTAGTTCGCTCGATCCGATCAATGAAACGGACCGGCAGGTCTTTGAAGTCGCTCAGCAAAAGGTCACCGAAATCCTCAATCGTGTAAATAAATTTTATGACTCACAATGGAGCGAGTATCGAGGTGATATGGAAAAGGTTAATATCTCGCCATTTAAAGATTATCAGCCGCTTGAGTTGAAATAGTTATTGCGGAACTACTAGCCGAATCTTACATAGGGTGGTATTATGGCCCAGGAATCGGAACGAAAGGAAGCCCACATCGGCTTCTTTTTGTATTTTTGGCATAGATCTGGATAAAATAACCTGTACCCCAAAATTCAGCCTGTGAAACAGATTTTACCTTTCTTGCTTTTACTCGCGGCTTGTAGCCCGAAAGTTCAAACACCCGATCCGGAATCACTGAAGCCCGCGTGGTTAAAAAATGAGCCGTTCCAGGATGGCTACTACACCGGTGTCGGCCACAGCATCAAAGACGGAACGAATAATTACATCCAGGAAGCGAAAAAAAGCGCGCTTGATGATCTTGTTTCCGAAATCAAAGTAAATGTTTCGAGTACGTCTGTGCTCAGTACGATGGAGTTTGATAAACAGCTCCAGGAGCAGTACGAGCAGGTGATCAAGACAACCGCTGCTGATGACATCCAGGAGTTCGAACTTGTAGATGCATGGGAAGACAACCAGAATTACTGGGTCTATTACCGGCTTTCCATTGGCCGTTACAAACAAATTAAGGAAGAACAAAAACGCGACGCTGTTACGCTAGCCACTGATTATTTTAAGAAGGGAAGAGTTTCCGAAGGAACGAAAGACTATTTACAGTCACTCGGATTTTATTTCCAGGCATTCCGATCCATCGAGAAATACCTGGCAGAGCCCATCAAGGCAACAATTGACGAACAGGAAATCCTACTGGTAAACGAAACCTTTGCCGCGATTCAACGCACGCTTAATAATATTACGGTTCGGGTAGATCCCTCGCAGATCATGGTAAACCGCAGGGTGAATCAAAACGATCTTAATGTAATCGCAAAGACTACCTATAAGGATGGACGAAACGCAGTAGGCATGCCGTTAAAAGCTATCTTCGTTAAAGGCGACGGAGACATTCATCCACAATACAAAGCCAATGAAAAGGGTCTTGCAAAAATTCTGATCAACCAGATCGGCTCCAAAGAAGTTGAGCAAACGATCAGCATTCGTGTTGACGTTGATGCGCTTGCAGGTGGAACAGGAACCTCGAAAGTATATTCGATCATCACCAGTACTTTTAAGTTACCTGAAGCATTCCTGATGCTGAAGGTGAAACGTCCGATGGTCTACCTTACGTCAGATGAAAAAAGCCTGGGATCCAGCAAGGCGAATCTGCAACTGACGAACAAGCTTAAAAATATGCTGGCCAGCAACGGCTTCGAGTTTACCACAAATAAGAATCAGGCAGACTTGTGGTTTGATGTAAAATCAGATTCCGAAAAGGGCTCCGTTTCTGGTAGCATTTATATCACCTATCTGACGAGCGTTATCAAGGTTACCGCCATGAAGGAGGGAAAGGAAATTTATACAACCACCCTCGACAGAATCAAAGGCTATGGCCTCGACTATGATAAATCAAGCGTCGACGCCTACAATAAAGCCCTGGAAACGCTTGAAAAAGAACGCGTAAAGGAAATAATTGCAACGGTTCTCGAATAAAGTATCGAAATGTAAAATTTGGTACTTAAATTGTAATTAACCGACTGAATTGTAAAAACCAATTAAACTTAATGCTCACTAGATTATGAAAAATCTATCGTACTCATCGTTATTTATTGCTGTGCTTACCGTTGTGATCATCGGTTGTAAGAGCAATAAGGAAGTAGCCCCTAAAGGTGAAACTGAAGTAATAATCCCCTGCTCTGGAACAGAGTATTTCACTACAAACAACGCATTCCGTGCTAACTCAAGTGGTGAAAGCCAGGACCAGAATACAGCAAAGAAAAAAGCTTTGACAAACGCTCGCAATGAACTTGCGCAAGCTATCCAGACTACTGTTAAAACGGTAACTGATAACTACGTGAATTCACGCGAATTCAACAACAAAGAAGAGATCGAAGAGCGTTTCGAGAGCCTGAACCGCGAAGTTGTAAACCAGACATTATCTGGCATCCGCACGATCTGTGAAAAGAATATGCTCACACAGCAAGGTACTTATAAGAGCTATATTGCGATCGAGCTTTCTGCTGATGAACTGGTAAGCAAATACAACGAGCGTCTGTCACAGGATGAACGTTTGAAGATTGACTACGATTACGAAAAGTTCAAGCAGACTTTTGAAGCAGAAATGGAAAAGATGGCGAAGTAATTTAAACTTCCCACAAGCGAAGGCGAGGCATGTGCTTCGCCTTTTTGTTTTTCTGGAGACGAAGTGCCGAGGTATTAAAGCAGATGCTTCAGAAACGTAGGACGCAGAGTAGGCCGCGTTGCCTTTGGTTCCTCTTCTAATTAGAAGCTTGAGAGCGAAATACCAACAGTAAAGGTGTTGAAGTTAGTTTGCTGTCTTGCTTGCCACAACGCACCGTCATCTTCGAACAGGTTTGTCAGGTTATAGTACGTGAAAAAGCTAAAGTTTCCGATCCCAAGTTTCCCAAACACGCCGTAACGGAGGCGGTTCAGATTCCAATCTTGTTTGTTTTTTATTTTGTAGACATCGCCGTCATCTTTGTACTTGATTTTGGTAAAACCGTCGTAGAGGTAACCAATTCGTCCGCCGATGCTTACCTTAAAGCTTCTCGATGGATCTTCCGGCTTGCTGCTATACTTTAATTCGACCGGAATGTCGATGTAGTTCGTTATCAGTTGGCTCTTTCTCATGTTTGGGAGGCCCAGATCCTCTGGCAACATCAGCATGAGCGAGTCGGCGTCGTAGCCGAGCGTTCTGAAATCCTTGAATTTGAAGCGTTCCATGCTTAAACCAATGCCTGGTACAACGCTGAATTTTGATTTCGCAATTCGAAGATCGTATTGGTAATAGACGTTCAGTGTCCTTGAGCCCCATAGGCCAAGTGAAACGTTAGACGCAGCTCCAGGTGTCCTGTTAACGCCGAGTTCCACGACAAATGTTCCTGGAATATCAGGTCGGCCGCTACGGGTTTTTGTTTCTGTTGTTTGAGAGAAAGAGGTAAAACAAAGGCCGGTAAGAATAATTGTAACCAGCGTCTTTTTCATCGTCATGCGGAACTCCTGTTAAAATAAGCCCCAAAATTAAGTTTTTTGTCGGGGCGGCCAAACGCTTTTATTTTGTCGAGTGAATAAATTCTTTACATTTGCAGTCATTTTCGGGCTTTACAGGCTGGAAATGACGGAATGCACTCGTAGCTCAACTGAATAGAGCATCTGACTACGGATCAGAAGGTTCGGGGTTTGAATCCCTGCGAGTGCACGAGATATACAGAATCCTGACGTCGTTAGATGTCAGGATTTTTTATTTTGGTGAAGATGTGTTTAGACGCAAAAGGGATCACCCGGGGCTGTCCGGCATTGCGGTATGATCTAATCCCTGCGAGTGCACGAGAGAGTGAACAAAAACCCTGGTTTTTATCGGGGCTATTCTTTTTTCCGAAAGGCGCAGTACCGCCTCGGTCTAATGCGACTTGAAAGAAAAAAGAAAAAGCGAGTGTAACGAGCTTTGTTCATTTGGACCTCTGCAAAGTTATGGGATCACCTTAGGTAATCCTGCGAGTGCGGAGTAAGACATGGAGTTCCGGCCATTTAGGGACTTTTCATTTTCGGGCATTGTAGAACCGGTCGCGGGCGTTTGTTAAAAAGTAATATCTTGACTTCTTAACGGAGTGTCTGCTGAAAAAAATGAATTATTTGGCCTAGAACCGCCGGATGAGAATCCATCAAAACGGCTCCATGAAGCTCACCTTTTACAATGAGCAATTTACTTTCCGCGTTTTTGGTAGAGTCAAAGGCGCGTAATGTCGAATTGTATGCGAGTCCGTCATCGTGAGCGGTAATGCAAAGAAGCGGTAAATCTAATAATGGCAATTGGCGATAAAGCGGTTCGCTCATGCCTGTGGAGAGCAACATAATTCCTTTTGCAAGATTAGGCTTTTCCGATGCCAAGCCGATACAAACCCGACCACCGCAGCTTGCACCACCAAGTGCGACTCTTGTCGAGTCCACATGGTTTAATGACTTTAGATAATTCCAAACATCCTCAGCATCCTTTACGCGATCGCCGCTATTGGTCCGGGTGGTTTCTGCTTCATTATCAATCGCAGCGCTATATCCACGTTGTAAATAGAACATTACATTGATCCCTGTTTTTGCCAATGTGTCGGCGATATTCTCAAATCCTGTCCTTCCCAAAGATTTGTCAACGTCACATTGATGTATTAAGAGCACTACTGGTGCGTAACGACTTTTCACTTTAAAGAATGTCGTTTCGAGTTTTGCGCCGTCACGGGTAGTCACAATATGCTTTTGAAGTTCGTAGTCGGGGGCCTGTAAAGCTGTGGCGTCATACGCTTTTAGCAATGCTAAAACCAGCACGAACGTAGTGATGTAGTTATTAAAAAACATGAAATAATTTTCATTACTGTCGAATTAAAATTACGAAGCAATGAAAGGAAAGCATCTTTTTTAAATGTTAAGAGATGTTAAAATGTTGAGTTGTGATAGCGATTACAATCACTCTTTAGGTAAATGCGCAATCAGTTCTACCTCGAGCTTTGCTGATTCCATAAACAACCGGTCTATCTGCACCCATGTGGCTGCCGGATAGTCGCCATTGTAAAATTTCTTCCGGGCCGCGTTGTTGCGTTTTACGGCTTCGATGTCAGTTGTATATAGGTTTTCCTTTACAACATTCTGGAATGTTGCACCGAAACTTTTCAATGATGCTTCGAGCGCCTTGTAAACTTTTGCAATTCCATCAGGATCGAGTGATATTGATACCGCGCCAGAGATATACAACACGTTATCAACCTTGATTACCTGGACATACCCTGCGGAGGTATCCTGCTTTAGGGAATTGCCCCAGTGCCATTTCTCTTTGGTGATCGTCGCGTCCTGGGAATAAGCGACAAGCGACAAGAAGGCCAGCGCTAACAGTAATGATGTCGTTCGCATAAGAATTTGATTAAGCTTTGTCCTAAATAAAGAAATACTCTTTGAAATGTTTGCTTCAGATTGGATTCTTTTTGAGGATAAATACGCGCCTTTCATTGCTGAATAACATTGAAAGATTAAATGCCTTGCAGATATAATCAAAGGTTTGCCGGTGGTAAAAAGAAACATGTGTAAAGTCGCGGATATAATACCATTTATCAAGGTCGTCCATGGACGACCACGCATCTGTCATAACAATCAATATTCCCCCCGGATTGAGGAGCGAGATTATCCTGCTGATATCCTTTTTCGGTGAAATGAAATGTTCAAAACATTCCGTAGAGAAAATAAAGTTGTAATTTCCATGCGCAATCTCAGGAAAAAAGATTGGGTCGTAGTTCCTGCAATTGATGTTGTGATCCTCCAATAATAGGGATAGCGTCGGGGTTGGACCACACCCGTAGTCGAGCCCGGTCATATCGGCGTTGATGTACTGCAGCGCCGGGGTCACCGCTTGCATCAGGAATGAAACATAGCCTGCGTCATGCGAACTATTTTGGTGTTTGCGATATCGCTCTTCTGCCACGTGAGGTTCAGGATGGAATTCCTTCGAAACGAAAATCAGTTTACACTTCGTACAAGTAAGATATTTCCGTGGATCATTTGTAGGAACCGGAGTTATATCGGATGCATCGCAAAGCGGACAGTCTACCATTAACAAGATTTTGTAACGAAAGATAGGAAGCATCCCAGGTTACTCGAAAGGATATTAGTGGCTTGGCATAATTTTTTTCCTTCGATGACTCCTCATTCAATGGAAATATATTTCTGCTTTTTGTGTTTCATAACGGTCTGCTGGCTAATTTAAAGTACCTTAATTCATGATAGTCAACGTGCAACCTGATGAAAGGCTGATCGCACAGCTATTTGATACGCAACCGGATTCGGTAGTTTGGTTTGTTCCGGTTTTTTCTTCCGACGAGCCGGACGCGAAACTCGTGGTCGATTTTCAGGTAAAATATTGCAACGCGGCAGCTACGCGGATTCTTCAAGCTGATGTCTCAAACATCATTGGTGCGACTCTGCTTTCCACACCATTGATGGATGAGGAATCGCGCAACACGATTTTTAGTCAGGCACTGCTTGTATGGAATACCGGAAAGTCCGTAGAGTTTACATATTACAGTCCTGGGTTAAATAAACACTTCAATGTGCAACGTAGCAGGGTAATGGAAGGTGTGCTCAGCATTACGCGGGATCGGACTGATCAGGTACGCGCTGAACAAGAGATTAAGTTAAGTGCCGAAAAAATTAAAGATCAGGCAAACCTGTTGAACCTGATTCTTAACTCTTCAATTAATGGGGTATATACCCTTACAGCAGTGCGTGATAAGGAAGGCGTTATTGTTGACTTCATCATCACCCATGTAAACGATGTTCTTTGTAAGATGGCCGGAAGAAAGTATGAGGACTTGGTTGGCAAAAGTTATCTTCAGACCTTTTCTCATATCAGGAGTTCCGGAGTATTTGCTCGCAACTGTACAATCCTTGAAACCGGTGTGCCTGTCAGGGAGCAGCATCATTACGTAGGTGATGGCGTAGATTCTTGGTATGATACATCCATTACGAAGGTTGGCGACGATAAGCTTGTTATTGCTTTTAACGACATAACAGCATTAAAGAAAGCGGCTGTCGAGTTGGAGCAATCAAACGAAGAATTGAAACGTTCCAACCAACGCCTGTCCGAATTTACTTACGCGGCATCACACGACCTGAATGAACCATTGCGAAAAGTGATGATGTATGCAGTGCTTCTAAATGAGCAGTATGGCAAAAGCCTCGATATCACAGCTAAGGATTACCTGGTAAAAATTGATAAAACAACACGGCGAATGCAGCTGCTGATTGATGACCTGCTAGCATATTCACATGTGACCAGTGCGACACCTGAACTGGAGGACGTTTCCCTGACCGAAATAATTCATGAAGTTTTGGTTGACATCGAAACGCTGATAGCCGAAAATAATGCGCGCGTCGACATCGACACACTTCCAATTATAAAGGGAGATCGGACGCAAGTGCGCCAGATATTTCAGAACCTGATCAGCAACGGGATCAAATTCCAAAAGGAAAATGTGGCCCCGAAAATTAATGTCTGTTTCCTCGGTGAAATCGTTGATGGAGCTGCCGAATATTATCAGGTAGCCGTGCGAGATAATGGAATAGGATTCGATGAAACCCAGGCCGAACATATTTTCAAGTTGTTTCACCGTCTGCATGGAAGACGGGAGTTTGAGGGAACAGGAATCGGACTGGCGATTGTTCATCAGGCGATGAAAAATCATCATGGGTTCGTAACGGCAAAAAGTGAACCAGGGACGGGTTCAATGTTTATATTGCATTTTCGAAAGTAAAAAACTGAACGAATGACGAGAGAAACTTCATCTTTGAAACGTGTACTGCTGGTTGATGATGATGCTGATGACCGTGAGCTGTTTGAGGAAGCGGTGAAGCTGGTAAACCCTTCATTGTTAATCGATACCGCGCGCGATGGGGAAGAACTCATGCAGTACATCAAAAATACAATTCCAGATGTGATTTTTCTCGATCTCAACATGCCAAAGAAGAACGGTAAAGAATGTTTGGTTGAGATTCGCAGCGACAGTAAATTTTCAAACATCCCTGTTATTATTTACACAACATCGTTGAATCAGGTGGATATTGCTGAAACGAAACGAAACGGGGCTTCTTACTTTTTTCGAAAACCTAACTCTTTCGATGAACTAAAGGACGTTCTTCATCAGATTCTTGTTCGCAATAAGACGATGCAGGTGGCGGGAGTAGAAAGCGGTTTTGTGCTTAATGAAACTGTTCCCACCTGACCTTAATGAATCCTGTGACGAAAGATATCACCAGGCTAAAACTTCACCATCTGAATGGTTATGCGGCTTTCTTGTTGCAGGAACGACTTGAAGAGTTTGTTAAAACGTTGCTGACATATTCTTATGAGTTGGAGGTACCGTTATTGAAATTCTTCGGGCACATGGGGGAAGATGAAATATTTCAAATGTCCCTTGGCTCGAATTCTAAGCTATTAACAGCGTTAAAGGATAACCAGGTTAATACTTATGTAACTGAGAGCACCGCCTCGTGGATCAATAATCAACTTCCTATTGTGCGCAAGGAACAGGTAATCGTTGATGATATCAGCCTTGTAAACTATGCCCGCAAGAAAGCACTTCGAGCACATATCCTACATTACACAAGCGACATAGATAAAGTCATTCTCGTAATAGATGAAGTTGATCAGTTCATTCTGATGCTTGATTCGGTACTTTATAAAACATTTTTGGGAATCCAGCAGGAACGGCTCGCAGATATGAATTCAATGCTTCAAAAACGCGAGCGTGAATTGTTGGAGGCGCAGGCGATTGGTCAGATCGGAAGTTTTGAATGGGATATGACCGGTAATAATCGGTCGAGCTTTACACCCGAGATCTACAAAATACTGGAGTTTGAAGAAACGAGTACGCTTGAAAATTTCCTGAATGATGTCCATTCCGATGATCGCGCAAAAGTACGAGGGCAAATGGAACGTGCAATGCACACCGGAAACTATCAGTGTGAATATCGTTACCTGAGACGCAATAAATTCAAAATTCTTGATTCCCGTGGTAAAGTGATATTTGAAAACGGAAAGCCATTGAAGATGATTGGCACCATTACCGATGTCACTGAAAAAAATCTGTTGATCAATAAACTCAAAGAAAACGAGGCGTTGAGCAACCAGTCGCAATTGCTGACGAAAACAGGTAACTGGAAATGGACCATCGATAAAGATGAGATCGAGTGGTCGGATGAGATGTATCGCATCTATGGACTTGCACCTCAATCGGAAAGGATAACATTTCAGCGATTTCTTACTTTTATTCACGATGATGATCGCAATCGACGAATAGCAGAAATTACCGAAGCTGTCAAGACGGGCGTAACTTCCGATTATATCATGCGTATCGTTACAAAAGATGGGAAGGAAAAAGTTTTGAGAGGCAAGGGGCAGGTTTTACTGGATAAGAGCAACGTCACGATTGGAATTCTTGGTACATGCCAGGACATCACCAATGAACATAATCTCACCTCAGAGCTCAAGTTGAAAAACGATGAACTGCTTCGGAAGAACCGAGATCTTGAATCATTCAACTTTATTGCAAGCCACGATCTGCAAGAACCGCTCAGGAAGATCCAGATTTACAGCAATCGCTTTAAATCTGAAGGGGTGGAAAGTATACCGCCGCACATGCTTAGATATCTCGAAAAAATTTCACACGCATCCAACCGGATGCAGAAAATGATCGAAGACTTTTTGGTTTTTTATCAGTCGTTACATGTCGCGGAAAACATTGAGAAAGTTGATTTGAATGAATTGATCCGTGAGATACAAAACGAGTTATCAATCAACATTCAGGGTAAGCAGGCTTCAATAACCAGTCAGACCCTGCCATTGGTATCCGGCATTCGCATTCGTCTCAAGCAAATGTTTAAGCACTTTATCAGCAACGCTGTTAAATTCAGCAAGCCGGGAATGAAACCCGAGATCCATATTTTTTCATCCGAGGTTGAACGCAACGGAAAAAGATTTGTAAACATCTCTGTTAAGGATAACGGAATAGGCTTCGAGCCGAAATATGCAGAGCGCATTTTTGAACTTTTCCAACGCTTGAATAGTCAGGAGCACTATAGTGGAACTGGTATCGGCTTGTCGTTATGTAAGAAGATTGCGGAGGATCACGACGGAATCGTTACTGCGCAGTCGCAGCCGGGCATTGGTTCAGTTTTTTCAGTAGAGCTTCCAACTACAAGGGTTTCCTGACAAGCCATCCAAAGACGGTAGATGTTATTGTCAAAAACGGAAATGATAAAATCACCTGTCAGGTGCTAAAATCGCCAGTCAAATAATCCTTTTTCGCCACTGAACATTCTAGTGATATTTTTATTCATAAATGTTCAGGCATGTTTAAGAATCATCTCGTTATTTTTGTTCGCAACTTTCTTCGTCACAAAGGGTATTATTTTTTAAACATTGCCGGACTGACGACAGCTTTAGTCACGGCAATTGCCATCCTGCTGTACACCTCGCACGAGTTGTCATACGATCATTTTCACAAAAACAAAACGCGGATCTTTCGGGTCATACAAGGTGACGATAGCGACGAGCAATCTTCAAGTGTTCCATTTCCAACTGGACCATCATTGTTAAACGACTACACTGACCTGGTTCAAGAGGCGACACGTATTTTCAACTTCCAGGCTTCGTCTTTGGGAATCGTCGTTGAAGATGGCGTAGAAAAGATGGTCTTTAATGAGCCACGGTTTTTCTTTGCCGATTCCGCATACTTCAAAATATTCGATCACGAATTTATTTCCGGCACGTCGGAAAAATCCCTCTCAGGTCCAGGAATGATCGTTCTTACAGAGAGTATGTCCCGAAAATTATTTAAGACAACCGACGCCATTGGTAAGATCATCAAATTCGAGGGCAAGCACGACATGGTAGTGACGGCCGTGATTGCCGACGTGCCAGACAACGCACATTTTCAATTCGATTACCTTGCCTCTTTTGAAACACTTAAAGTAATTTTTGATAATGACATCCCGGAAAAAAATTGGTATTGGAACCCTGTGTGGACATACGTTCTCTTGCGAGATGGCGCAAGCGTTGGCGCATTGCAGGATCAAATGCCATTTTTTGTGAAGAAGTATTTTCATCCCTCTTTGGTGGAGCAGGTGAAGCTTGAAATGCAACCCATTACTGAAATTTATCTCAAATCAAAATCCGATTACGAGATCAGCACGATGAGTGATATTCGATACACGTATATTTTTGCATCCATCGGGATCTTTATTCTTGTTGTTGCTGCAATCAATTTTATCAACCTGTCGACGGCGCAGGCAAGTGATCGGTTCAAGGAAATTGGTATCCGTAAGGTTATGGGCGCGGGCAAACGGAGTGTAGCACGACAATTCTTAAGTGAGTCTTATTTCATCAGTGTGATCAGTGGCCTGATGGCAATCGTGCTTTTTCTTGCCCTGCTTCCGTGGATCAACGATCTCGCTGGAAAGAATTTTTCTGCAGCCGACATTTTCCAATGGAAGGTCATTCTTGGCATTCTAACTATCGTCTTTTTTTGCGGATCGTTGTCCGGAACATATCCGGCATGGGCGCTCGCGTCGCTACAACCTGCGAAAATTCTAAAAGATAAAACATCAATTGGCAGCGGGACATTCAGGCAAATATTGGTCGCACTTCAATTTACAGTTTCAATTGTGTTGATCATCTTAACATTGATCATCGAGAAGCAGATTAACTTCCTGAAGGAATCAAACACCGGGTTTAGTAAAGAACAGGTTATTGCGATATCGGTTCAACGCACAGAGGTGGTTCAGGACTATACCACATTCAAGGAACGAATCCTGGTGAACAAGGAAATTGAAAATGTCAGTACAAGTAATACACTGATTGGTAAAGATTTTCAATCGTCCAACTATAAGGTTGAGGGGCGGGAGGAAAAGCTTTACCCATGCATTTTTGTACGAAACGATTTTCTGAAGACAATGAATATTCCATTGTTAAGCGGAAAAGATTTTTCGGATAGTCTTACGTCAAAGGGTTATCGGGCGATCATTAACCGCACTTTCATGGAGGATGCGGGCTGGTCTTCACCTGCTGATGCTGTAGGGAAAATTATCGAAGGAACATTAGAAGGACCGTTGCCGGTACTCGGGGTTTGTGAAGATTTTGCATTTGCACCGCTCAAACAGGCATCCGGGCCTGTCATTCTCGTTCAGACAGATTATGCGAACGCGAAAGATTTCTTTACACGTTTCATTTATGTAAAAGTGCAAGGCGAAAACGTGTCCGATGCGATAGCATTTTTAGAAAAGACCTGGAATGATTTTGCACCTGATAGTCCTTTTGAATTTTTCTTTCTTGATGAAGCCTTACAACAGGTTTATTTACAGGAAGAGAAGTTTTCAACGCTTGGAAAAGTGTTTGGCACAATTGCGATCATCATAGGAAGTCTTGGCTTATGGGGGCTTTCTGCTTACTACGTTCAAAAACGAAAGAAGGAAATTAGTATTCGGAAGACGCTGGGCGCAAGCTTCGGCAGTTTGTCGCTAACGCTTTCGAAAGATTTTATGAAACCTGTTCTTGCCGCCTGCTGTATAGGCATTCCGCTCTCGTTTTATCTGATCTCACGATGGCTCGAAGACTTCGCAAACCGAACGCAAATTTCATCGTACTTGTTTGGCGTTGGCGCTATTGCGGTCATCACCATTAGCCTGACCGTAGTAATGATCCAGCTGGTGCGCGGAACACGCGCAAATCCCGCAGAGGTGCTTCGGGAGGGATAATGAAGTTGGTGAGATGAACAGTTTCAAGAATATCTACTTCCGGCTAGAACAGAAAAGCAACGCCAACTTTAATAAAAATAGGGTCACCAGGAGTGAAGCAAAGATCCGTAGTGCTTACGGTTTCAGTTGCCAGTCGTGTTTCAGTCGCAAACTGTGCTTCATTCCAATCACGATTCAAAAGGTTCGTTCCGGTTAACGATAACTGATAGTGTTTTCGCTCGTATGTGATCGATCCGTCGAGAAGAAAATAACCGTGCGCAGTGATTGAGTTGTCTTCATTCGCAGGCCTGTCGTCGATAAATCTGTAGCGTAAAGCCATACTGAATCCCCCTGGTAATCTGACTGTCGATCCACCGGCGCTGGTAAATTGAGGAGCCAGTGGAATATAATTTAGTCCGTCGGCCTCATCGATCGACCTGGCATGCGAATAGTTTGCGTCGAGATCAATGAACAGCCACGTCAAGGGTTGATATCGCAGGGATACATCAACGCCATAACGTTGTGTTCGCCCACCCGCTTCAACCACTCCTTCATCGCCAACGTAAACAAATTCCTGGTCGAGTCTTAATTGCCAGAGTGCTGCATTCAAAAGAAGATTTTTGACTGGCTTTCCATAGAACCCCAGGTCTGTACCATACGCGCGTGGTAAAACGCTGAGCGGCTCTTTTTGAACCGCTGCGCGAGCATCATTTGAATGGAACCCAATGCCGTTTTTTAAATAGAGCTGAAAATTGGAATTAAGTCTGTAAAAGAAATTGAGTTTGGGGCTGATTCGCATGGCGGTCGTCTCATTGCGTTGATATGTAGCAAGTTTATCCACGTGTTGAAACGTAATTGCATCAAAACGAACACCCGCGTTAATTGATAGCGCATTCGATATGTTCAGCGACAGATCTGTAAAGGCATAGGCATTGATCTGGTTGATATCGCCGAACTTGATTGGCTCTAAGAATTCATGTCGTGCTCTAACGCGCGACAATTCATTCCCGTTAATGTCGTCATACCTGAAACCGATTCCGCTTTCGGTTTTATGTGATTTCCGAAAAAGAGAAATATCGCGATGATAGGTTGCGTTATATCCATGGATGTACCGATTTTCTTTTTGACGAATCTGATCGCCACTAACACTGTCGTCGAGAAAATAGGTGAAGTTAGAATATAGTTCGAAATCGTAATTGGAAAGATAAAGCTGGTTTTCCAGGGAGGAACCATCTTCGAAGAACGTCGTGAGTGAAGTATTAATATTTCTTCGACCAGTGTAGCCGCCTTCGGTGTCATCGATAGCACCGAACCGACTGATCATACCAGATGAAACGGCGCGCTCGGGAATTTGACCGGAAGCATCCCACCCACTTTTGAATAGTGATGCGCTTACACTTAATAGTTTATTGTCACTGATCTGTCTGTGAAATTTTCCGAACAAGTTTATTCGATTGAAATATTGTGGACTTTCAAACGGACCATTCGTATAGGTATAGTCACCAACAATGTATGCGCTTTGGTTTGGTTTCCGCTTTCCGAGTAAATCAAGCATTGTCAAGGCTCTGTAGGTATCAAATCGTCCCGCTTCAAGTTTTATTAGGCTGTTATCGAGATATTTTCTTGTATGAAAATTAGCGTAGCCGGCTGTATTAAAATCACCGATGCGTGCATAATAAGGCCCCTTGTTAAAATCCACATAGTCGATTAATTCCGGCGTGACGAAATGCAGATCGGCGTAGCCTTGTCCGTGTGCATGTGATACCATGTTCACTGGCATACCGTCGACGGTGAGTGTAATATCAGTTCCATGGTCAATGTCGAATCCTCGTAAGAATATTTGTTCAGCCTTTCCGCCACCAGCATGTTGCGCAGTAAACAATCCTGGCACCATACGGAGCACATCCTGTGACGACTTCAAAAGTCCTAGCTGAAGGTCAATGCGATTAATTGAGGTCATCATTAGTTCAGCGGACGCATTTCCGGATACAACAATTTCGTCGAGATGGAGTGATGATGGCCGGAGCGCGATGTTTAATGAAACAACGGTGTCGTCTGAAATGCTAACATTAAGGTTCACGGTTTGATACCCGATGAATGTAATGCGTAACAAGTAGCTGCCGTCTTCCAGGCCATCAAACCGGAAGTTGCCAAGCTGATCTGTTGTCACCACCTGACTGTTTCCGAGAAACACAGTTGCTCCAGGCAGTGCGGCATTGGTCGTTGAATCCGAAACTTGGCCTTTAATCAGGTTACCATGTGAAAACGACTTATTTGAAAATAGCAGGAATAGTGAACTACATATCACGATGGCGGTTTTCGAAAACATGCGCGAATTTATCATCCTTTACGGATATTGTTAAACCGCTTGCCACAAAATGCATCCGATAATACAGCGACGCACGGATTAGAAAGATGTTATAAATCTTGAAGGGAATTATGTAAAACTAACGCGCTGCCGTTTCTGTATTATTGTCAAGTAAACAAGAGGTTATGGATAAAATGAATTTCAAGACAACGATCAAATGTTCGGGTTGTGTCGCAGCGGTTACGCCGTTTCTTAATGATGCAATAGGCGAAGGCGCATGGCGCGTAGATACAAATGATCCGTTAAAGAAACTGACGGTGGAAGCGGCGGTGAGTGAGTCGAAAGTAATCGATGCCGTGACAAAGGCTGGTTACAAGGCGGAACCTCTGCGCTGATGTTCAGAAAAAAGACTCGGCCCCATCCGAGTCTTTTTGTAGTTGTTAAGATTATTTCAAGTTTACCCTCATGCTGGCGACATAAATATTGTCGCTTAGAATTTCGACCGAATATGTGCCGGATTTCAAGCGTTCTTTTGGTAGATAAGTCATTTGTATTTTTTGCGACTTGTCAGCAATCAACTCATTGCTGGTGGATGCTGTAAAAGTGCTTTCTGATGGAGCAGTCGAGATAGCAATCGTTCCTTGGTCGGGTGTAAAAATATCTCCTTTTGCATTGATTAATCTAAAGGATAAATTTTTGAGATTAGCAGGTACCTCAAAATTGGCGATAAGCTTTTTGGTTCGTTTAGCGCGCACTGTTAATCTTTCACTTCGCTTGCGTGCCTGTATTTCCGTCTGGTCTATGGATGCCAGGACTGCCCGATCAAGATCATTCCTTAAGAGATTATTTTTTTCCTGTAGCAAGGCTACTGTCGCGTTCAGCTTGCGATTTTCTGTTTCAAGATTTGCGTAAGAATTCTGGATGGCCGCCAATTCCTGTTGCAACTGACGCTGGATTTGGGACAGCTCGTCTCTCTGCTTCCGTAGTTGTGCCATGGATGCATTGTCTTTCTTTGTACGGCTGAGTAAAGCTTCCTGCGATGCCAGTTTAGCTGATGTTCTTTCGACAAGGTCATTCAGTTGTTGATTCTCACCTTTCAGCCCTGTAAGCTGCTCCTTTATTTTCTTAAGATCTTTTTCAGCTTTTAGTTTTTCCGATAGAAGTGCTTCCGATTTTATTCGTTCTTTTTGTAAACCTGATTCAAGTGTGTGATTTAACGTTCTGGTGTTTATCAGCCAGAAGAGACTGATCCCAAGTAATACTGTTGTTGCAATAGCAATTGCCTTCGCGCTTTTCATCTTGTTCATAATTGTTTTGTTCGATTTAATACAAATGAACAGTCACGAAATAAACGCGCGATTAGTTGTACATTAATTAATGCTTAAAAAGCAACCCAGGAACAAGGGTGCTAGAAAAAAAGAAGCCCATCGCTTCCTGCAATGGGCTGATAAATAGGAGTGAAAAAGCCTGTAAAATCCTATTTACACTAATCTGTAACCGTTTATAAGGATAAGTGCCTGGAATGAATGCGCACTTAAAACAAAATTAATTTTGGATTAAAAATCGACCGCCTAAGCCAACTGTCCGGAGTGCAAAACGGTCCAGATGAGAAATAAGAACAGCGCAACCAGTAAAGTGTATGCACCGACATTTTCGCGGTCCACTTTTTTGTGTGTTTCTCGTTTAACTTGTTTTGTCATAGCGATAAATTTGAGTTGATCTTTCATTGGATCATGAACCAAATGTAACGTGAGGAAGATTCCCTGATATTAAAACTGAATTAATATTAAAATATTTTTAAATCTCCTCCAGCGTTCGATTATGCTTTTTTCGAAGAACAAGTTTCAGGATAACGAAACCGATTAACCCGGCTATCAACGATGAAAGCATGATAGAAATTTTCGATTGCTCAACCGAAGATTCATCAGAAAATGCTAACAGTGTGATAAAGATCGACATAGTGAATCCGATACCACCAAGAAACCCGGCACCAAGCATTTGTTTAAAATTCATCCCGGCAGGTATTGACGATATTTTTGTTACAATCGACAGATAACTGAAGGAGATAATCCCAAGAGGTTTCCCAATGATGAGACCCGCCGCAATGCCTATGCTGTTTGTTAAGAGAAGCATTTCGTACCAGTTTCCGTGGAGAATCAACGCCGTGTTTGCAAGCGCAAAAACGGGAAGAATGAGGAACTGTACCGGTCTGTGAAGTGTGTGTTGCAGTTTCCAGGAAATTGTTTTTTCGCTTCCATCGCCAAAGGGAATGGCAAATGCCAGCAATACACCAGTGATGGTTGCGTGAATCCCTGAGTTTAACATAAAATACCACATGACAACCCCACCGATGAGGTATGGAACTAGATTCATTACTTTCAATCTGTTAAGGACAAGTAAAAAGACAAAGATGCCTGCGGCAAATGAAAGATTCATCCAGTCTAGAGAACCTGTGTAGACAAATGCGATCACCAGAATTGCACCGACGTCGTCAATGACCGCGAGCGCCGTGAGAAATACCTTTAAGGCAACCGGGACCCGATTCCCCAAAAGGGACAAAACACCAAGCGCAAATGCAATGTCGGTCGCCATCGGGATGCCCGCACCCGCCTGGTATGGCGTACCATAGTTAAAAGCCATGTGAATAGTAGCCGGGACAACCATTCCTCCTAATGCCGCGAGAATGGGTAAAAGCGAATTTTTCACATTTGATAATTCACCGATGTACACTTCCCGTTCGAGTTCCAGGCCGATCATCAGGAAAAATATCGCCATCAATCCATCGTTGATCCAATGCGTGATTGTGTGGTGGCCTAACTCAAAATTCCAAATCGAAAGGTAAAATGTCTGAAGCGGTGAGTTTGTAACGATAAGAGAGAATACGGTGCACAGAATGAGCACAATACCTCCGGCCTTCTGACTTCTAAAAAACTCCTTAAATAATTTCGTTAGTCTCATGCCTTCTTGATTTGGTGCCCCAATTAAAGAACAGCAGGATAAGTTTCCTAATAAATTTTATTGCGATAAGACACGAGCCGAGCTACCGCCTCCGAGTACCTTTTCGTGATTGGTCTGCTATTTCAAATACAGGAAGGATAACGGTAATGATTGTACCTGAACCCTCGGTTGATTCGATTTCAATTACGCCGCGATGTAAACGCACAATTCCGCGAACCATCGATAAGCCTATGCCATGTCCCTTGATGTTGCTTGTGTTGCTTCCGCGATAAAAAGGCTCAAAGATATTTGGCAGATCATCAACGGGAATCCCGATTCCATTGTCTTTAAAAACAATCCGAAGGCCATTGAAAGATGCCGTGATGAAAATGTTTGTTGTCTTATTTTGTGAATACTTGCATCCGTTTTCAATCAGGTTAACGAGAGCAGCTTTTAAAAGCTGTTCATCTCCTTTTACTGTAAGCAGGTTTTCATCGTCAAGGTTTTGATCCAGATCAATGTTGATTGTAAAGGCTGCATTGTGTCGTTGCAGCTCGTCAGTCACCTGCCAGATTAATTCGTCGATACGCAATGGCTGCATTCTTTTTTCGCGTTCTTCCGAGCTTGATTGCGCCAGCAGCAAAAGTTTGTTCGCGAGTTTATTTAAACTTTTGATGTCGTCGAGAACCGACTGGATGGTCTGCTTATACTCATTCTCTGAACGGGTGTTCAATAATGTAACTTCAAGCTGGCCAGTGACAACAGTCAGGGGCGTTCGTAGTTCATGAGAGGCATTAGCAATAAAATTTCTCTGCGTAATGAAAGATGCCTCGAGCCGCGTCAACATTCGGTTGAAAGTCATTGCGAGCCTGGCGATTTCATCTTTGCCGTTCCCTTCATCCACTCTCAGATTCAGGCTACTGATTGAGATTTCACTCACCTGGTCAACAACTTTCGCGATTGGTTGTAACGCCTGTCCTGCGAACAGCCACCCTGAAATAGAAAGGATCACCATGCTGATTGCGAACACGAATAATAGAATGTACAGCAGGTTTTGCAGGCGTTTTATTCCGTAGATGTCAGTTGCACTGGCCATCACCACGAACCTGTCGAATTCCCCCTGAAAAAGAAAACCGAGCACCTCATAATCGCCTTGCATGTAACGGATCTCCTCCTCGAGTCGTACACTGTTGATTATCTCCGGATTGATCTTTAAAACATGTTCCTCATCGGTGCTAAAAAGGATGCTATCGCGGAAATTGTAGATGACAATTTTTTCGTTTGGCAACGCGACAGGATTATCCTGTTCAATTCTGCGAAGGAGTGTTGCGTCCACGCCCTCAACTTCTATCAAAAGTTTCGCGGTGTTATTTGCTTTGTTGTGAAGGCGGTTGTAAAAATCATCTTCACGGTAATCGGCTGAGAATACATAAATCAATACCGACGACATGATCATGATGATCGCAGCGATAAGAATAAATCTCAGCGTAAGACGGGTTCTGATGTTCATCGATCGTTCATCATGTAGCCTAGTCCTATCCGCGTATGGATGAGTTTGTTAGGAAAATCCTTATCTACTTTCTTTCGAAGAATATTAACATAAACTTCAACGACGTTTGTTCCGGTATCAAACGTTACATCCCACACATGTTCGGCAATAGCCGGTCGTGAAACCACGCGACCTTTGTTGCGCATCAGGTATTCAAGCAATGAAAACTCTTTAGCTGTAAGCGAAATTGTTTTGTTTCCGCGCAGAGCGATTTTTTTATCCAGGTCGAGTTGAAGATCAGCCACCTGTAAGATGTTTGGAGCATTCTCACCGACAGCCTTTGCATGCTTACGTTTCGTAAGCGCCTTGATGCGCGCGACGAGTTCCTTGAATTCAAAGGGTTTCACCAGGTAGTCGTCCGCTCCGGAATCGAAGCCAGTTACTTTGTCGTCGGTTGTGCCGAGAGCCGTGAGCATGAGAATCGGCATGTCAGGTTTTAAAACCTTTATCTTTTTACACAACTCCAACCCGTTGATACCGGGAATAATTACATCGAGAATGATAAGATCGTAGGGATTGGAGGTCGCCAGTTTTTCGCCGCCATATCCATCATACGCCAGGCTTACATTGTACCCTTGTTCTTCGAGGCCGTTCTTTAGAAAAGCAGCGACCTTTTGTTCATCTTCTACAACCAGTATTTGCATATTCTGTGGAGCCGGCGGATCGCTCAGGATGTTTTAGTTTGGATAAAGATCGAAAAATATACGAGCGAAGTTAATATGCGATGAAGGGTAAATTAAAACAACATTAAAATCCAACGGCATCCGGCAGCTCAGGACTTCGATTTTAAATAAAAAAAATCATCATCTTGCAGTTTTCAAACTGATCAAATGCAGAGCGTACTGGATAGATTTCTTCATGAATTTCAGACTCCATTCACCAACTCGGTTCTGATTTTTTCAGTTCTTCTTTTCATTATCCTGCTTGTTCCAATCATTTTTAACAGGTTCAGAATTCCCGGCATTATCGGACTTATCGCATCCGGTATGATCATCGGGCCGAACGGTTTTGATCTTATCAAGAAAAATGCCGCTGTAGATCTCTTTGCGACAATTGGCTTGCTCTACATCATGTTTATAGCAGGTCTTGAACTCGACCTGGCTGAATTCAAAAAAAATAAAAATAAAAGTATCGTATTCGGAATTTTCACGTTTGCGATTCCAATTGCCATCGGGCTGCCGGCGTGTTACTATTTGCTGGGCTACGGGTTTAACACCAGCCTCCTGACGGCAAGTATGTTCGCAACTCACACGCTGATTGCCTATCCAATCGTGACCCGACTTGGCATTTCAAAAACACAGGCGGTTGCTGTTGCTGTTGGAGGTACCATTCTTACCGATACGGCTGTTCTGCTTTTGCTGGCCATCATTTCAGGCTCACATGCATCGGGACTTACTAATGCTTTCTGGACAGCTCTTGTTGTTTCAGTTGTCGTGTTTGTATTGATCGTTGTATTCATCGTGCCTCGCGTGTCATCATGGTTCTTTCGCCGGCTTGAAGATGAAAAATATGCGCATTTCATTTTTGTACTGTCGGTTGTTTTCTTCTGCGCCTTCATTGCCGAGTTGGCGGGCCTCGAACCAATCATTGGTGCATTCGCGGCAGGACTTACATTAAACAGGTTGATTCCTCATAATTCTTCGTTGATGAATCGAATCGAGTTTGTTGGTAACTCATTGTTCATTCCATTTTTCTTGATAAGTGTGGGCATGCTCATCGACATAAAAGTGCTTACCAATGGGCCGCAAGCGTTGATCGTTGCGCTCGTACTTTCGGCGGCTGCCTTGGCGAGCAAGTGGATTGCAGCACATCTGACAGGCTTCACCTTTAAATACTCCAAACCTGAACGCCAGGTTATTTTTGGACTTAGCAGCGCGCACGCAGCTGCAACGCTTGCTGTTATTCTCGTTGGATATAACATCGGGTTGATCGACGATAACATTTTGAACGGAACGGTTGTTCTAATTCTTGTTACATGTGTTGTCGCGTCGTTTGCAACTGAGCGCGCGGGCAAAAAACTTTTACTTCAGCAGGATGCTGAGCCGGACAAACCGCTGTCGGCACAAAGAATTCTGGTTCCGATTGCAAATCCCGAAACGATGGAGCGTCTGATCGACTTTGCTACCACGCTGAAGCATCATGCGGATCGACTACCAATCGTCGCGCTGACCGTGGTTAAAGATGACGACCAGGCACAGCACAAATTGTTACAATCAAAAAAGCTTCTCGATAAGGCGATTGTTCATGCTTCGGCAGCCGATCAGCAGATCGACATTACATCAACCATCGACAGAAATGTTACAAACGGTATTATCCGCGTGATAAAAGAAAAGTTTATCACCGATATCGTTCTCGGATGGTCGGCGCAGAACAATCTGGCGGATCTGATTTTTGGGAGAACTTACGACAGCATTGTAAAACAGACGACCCAGACTGTTTTTATCACGCGTTTTGTGCTGGCGTTGAATGTCCAGCAAAACATGGTTGTTATTTGCCCGCCGTTCGCCGATAAGGAAAAAGGATTCCTGAAATGGGTGGACGCAATTTTGAACGTCGGCTTCCATCTTCGTATGAAAGTCTGGTTTTATTGTACGCCGGAAGTATCGCAGACTGTCAGAACGTATGTCGAGAGCAACAAGGTACCAAATGAGATCGTTTATAAAGCGGCTGTTGATTATGAAGACCTGTCTATAATGAAAGGTCTTGTCGAATCTTTTGATATGATTGTGTTCGTCTGCTCGCGCGAAGGTGGTATATCGTACAACGCTGTGCTGGATACACTTCCCAGAAAAATGTCGCGATACTTTAAGGAACATAACCTTGTATTTATATATCCGTCTACTTATTCAGAAAATTCGATTTCAAGCTACGAACAGGAGCTGACAGGCGGGATGCTTGAGAAAAGCCTCGATATTCTCCGTGGAGCAAGGAAGATTTTCACACGAGGTACTTGAGTATTTTTTGATCAACCTCATATTCGCTGTTGATATTTATCAGCAGATTATTTTAGCAAAAATTCGCTAAGCAGCTTTCCCGCTTATTTTATTCTACACCCGGTAACGCCCACACGCATATTGCTTCGGTGAGTGTTACCAATTAGCCGGTGGAACAGATTTTTTGGCTTTATAAACACCAGTTTAAAAGCCCGTTCAACATTAAACCTAGTCCTTATGCACCAAATGCTCACACTGAGGGACAAACTTGCGTCTCTCGAAAAGGAAATTAAAGTCGGAATTATCGGTATTGGATCAATTGGAAAAGGTCTGGTCTACCAGTCTCACCACACGCCCGGTATCCGGCCCGTTGCAATTGCAGATATCTTCCTGAAGAAAGCGATCGATACTGCAAAGTGGCTGAATTTCGATTATGACATCGTCGGAAATTTAGATGATCTCAACCGAACGATTGAGCAGGGGCGTGTCGCGGTAACTGACAATGGCGAACTGATCGCATCGTCGGGTTTAGTTGACGTTTTGATTGAATCATCCAATGCGGTGTACCAGGGCGCAGTTCATGCTGTTAAGGCCATTCAAAATCATCAGCATGTGGTGATGATGAATTATGAAGCGGAGATGATGTATGGGCCCCTGTTACTGGAGAAGGCGCAGAACGAGGGCGTTGTTTATACTTGCGCCGATGGCGATCAGCCTACGGTTATCAAGAAACTGATGGATGACATTTCGCTCTGGGGATTCGACGTCGTGATGGGTGGAAACATAAAGGGATTTCATGATCAGTATACCAATCCTACGAAGATCGCTCCGGAAGCCGATAAGCGTTTACTCGATCATAAGATGTGCTCATCATATACGGATGGCACTAAACTCTGTGTTGAGATGGCTGTGCTTGCTAACGCGATCAATGGAAAAACAGCAATTCCAGGAATGTATGGACATCGTATTCCGCATATACACGACATTTTCAAATATTATAATTTTGAAAAACTGTGGGATGGCAAATCACCGCTGGTCGATTACGTAGTAGGAGCTTACCCGAAAGGTGGCGTGTTTGTCATTGGACACACGAAAGAAAAATTCCAGCAATGGACGATGGAGTGGTTCCCGCCAGATATGGGGCCTGGCCCGTTCTATGTTTTCTATCGACCGTTCCACCTGGGTCACATCGAGGCAATGGAATGTGTTGCTCAGGCAGCGATCTATGGCACAGCACGGTTGCAACCTGCCTATGGAATGAAGACAAACGTTTTCACTTATGCGAAAAAGGAATTGAAGGCAGGTGAAAAGCTCGATGGAATGGGCGGCTACAATAGCTATGGATTCATCGAAAATCTTGCAGATCAGACACGTCCGGGTCTGCCTATCCTGTTGAACGATAACCTTGTGCTAAAGCGTGATATCAAAAAAGATCACCGCGTTTCGCTGGAGGATGTAGCGTACGATGCGAATGATCCGGCCTTCAAGCTTTACTTTGAAACACTTAACGTGAAGAAAACTGTCGTTGAGAAGATTAAAGTCGAGCCGGTATTGATCAATGCAATTGATAAAAAGTTAGAGAATGTACAGCAATAGTAACAATCCTCTTGTCACGGTGGTCATCGCCACGTACAACAGGGCGAATACACTAAAGTATGCAATCGAAAGTGTTTTGTGGCAATCCTACAAAAACTTTGAAGTGTGGGTAGTGGGCGATGCATGCACTGACCATACGGAAGAGGTTGTGAAATCATTTGCGCACGATACGCGGATTAACTGGTATAACCTTCCGAAGAATTCCGGATACCAGTCGAAGCCAAATAACGAGGGAATCAAAAGAGGAAAAGGTAAATACATTGCCTATCTGAACCATGATGATATATGGATGCCGAATCACCTTGAAGCCCTCGTGAATCATATGGAAAAGACGGATGCTGATTTTGTTTTCTCAATTATTCAGTGGGTCTACTCGTTTACTTATTCGAGACCTGATATTCCATTGTTGCCGGATATGCCGATTCCACCGGAGGCAACGGCTGTCATGCACAAGAAAGATGTTGTCAATACGATTGGTTATTGGAAAAATATCAACGAGACATATTCTTATCCCCGTGTCGACTTCTTCAGACAGGCACAGTACAAAAAGATGAAATTTGAAATTGTGCCCGCCGTTACGGGGCTAAAGTTTTTGTGGGATGAAAAAAACTACACAGATGTAGGCCCGCAACCGATGTATATGGAACGGCTGCGCAATGAGCCTGACTTCGTCAACCGCGAGTTGTCATCAATGTTGATTCGCGCTGAATACAATATCAATTCACTCCCGAAGGGCAAACGTCTTTTATGGATACTGGGAAATCCACTTAGAAAACTGATGCTGAATCTGAAAATGGATCCCGCGATGTTGAAATTCTGGAATAAGAAGGGAAAACAAATCAGGATATGGAGAAAACGTCATAAGTTGAAAGAAGAAGTGGAAGTAGAATCTACACAGTCCGGAACTGCTCAGGTAAAACCGGCTGCATAGTTAGAATTTTGCATTGTTAAAAGAGGCTGTCAGAAATGGCAGCTTTTTTATTATTCTTCTTCACCACTTATTAACAGCTGTTCACGCCAGCATACTTATATTTGCGGCTTAATTTCCAGAAGTGAACTACATCTTAATTGCTGCATTTACGCTTTTAACGCTTACATCCTTTGGTCAGTCAAGCCTGACAGTCATGGTTTCGGATAGCGAAACATCGGATCCGTTACCCGGTGCCACGATCATTATCAACCCTGGAAACATCATTGGTTCCACAAATGCAGGAGGAGATGTTAACTTTACACAACTGCCAGCGGGAGAACTTACGATCGAATGCAGGTTGATCGGGTACGAACCTGTCTCTCAGGTCATCAAGAGCACGCACGGCGACACAATCGCTATCAAGCTGGATCCCTCGCACGAGCACCTGGAGGAAGTTGTTATTATGTCGACACGAAGCTCACGTACTTTTGAAGATATACCGACGCGTGTAGAGTTTATTTCAGGTGAGGAACTGGAAGAAAAAGCCAACATGAAACCCGGCGACATCCGGATGTTGTTAAGCGAAAGTACAGGAATCCAGACACAACAGACGTCAGCAACTTCAGCAAATTCTTCCATTCGCATTCAAGGTCTGGATGGACGATACACACAGATCTTAAAAGATGGATTTCCATTGTACGCTGGTTTTTCTGGCGGACTTGGGTTACTGCAAACGCCGCCACTCGATCTCAAACAAGTGGAAGTTATTAAAGGATCGTCGTCAACTTTATATGGCGGAGGTGCAATTGCCGGACTCGTAAACCTGGTGAGCAGAACACCTGGCGAAGAACCTGAACTGCGGTTTTTCTTTAACGGAACTTCAGCAGGAGGGCTTGATCTAAACGGATTTTGCAGCGAACGTTTTGGAAAAATTGGCATAACGACATTCGCTGCTCATAACCGCGCCGAAGCCTATGACCCTTCCGACATCGGCTTAAGCGCCATTCCTGAGTATGAAAGATATACCATTAATCCACGTGTTTTCTTTTACCTCAGTGACAAGACACAACTCGATGTGAGCGGAAGCTTTATCACTGAAGATCGGATGGGTGGTGATATGAAAGTCATTGAAGGGCATACTGATGCGAATCATTCTTTTTTTGAACAAAATAATACTGACAGATTTACAACACAGTTCAACTTCAGACACAGACTCAGTGACGTAAACACTCTTACGCTAAAAAGCAGCATGAATTTTTTTACGCGCGACATTATTTCGCCTGGCTACCGGTTTGGTGGCAAGCAGCGCAGTAGTTTCACGGAATTCAATTTTCTTCATTTGCATAATAATCATGAATGGATAGTGGGAGCGAATTTCTTATCGGATGAGTTTTCCGAAGATGTCTTTACTTCATTTCCTCGCAGGGACTACACGCAAAATACAGTTGGGGCATTTGTGCAGAATAACTGGACAATTGTCGACCCCCTTACAATTGAAAGTGGTCTCAGACTCGACTATGTTGATGGATACGGAGCCGTGCTTCTTCCGCGTTTATCTGTATTGGTAAAGATCAGCGAAGCACTCACATCGCGGGTCGGAGGCGGGTTCGGCTACAAAACCCCGACCATTTTCACAGAAGAAAGTGAGAGGTTACAATTCCAAAATGTGCTTCCGGTTTCAACAGACGGGAATAGCCTCGAAAGGAGCTATGGTGTAAACGCCGACTTTAATTACAAACGCGAACTTGCAGAGGGGCTTTCATTTAACCTTAATCAATTGTTCTACTATACCCATCTCGATAATCCTTTGCTGATCAACAATGTTGACGGCGGCTACCAACTGACGAACATTGATGGCTTTATGCAGACGCAGGGACTTGAAACAAATATCAAACTTGAGTACGGCGACTTTAAGCTATTTGTTGGGTACACATTTACCGATGCGAGCATCAGCAGTGATGGCGTTACGGTCACGCATCCACTGACCCCAAAGCATCGCATGAATAATGTATTGATGTTCGAGAGGGAGGAACAATGGAAGATCGGTCTCGAAGCTTATTATTTCGGACGCCAGCGACTTTCGTCCGGAGAGTACGGTAAAGAATATTGGATTTGCGGTTTTATGGTGGAACGTCTTTGGGAACGTATTTCAGTCTTCATCAATTTTGAAAATTTCCTTGACTCACGGCAAACAAAATTCGATACGATTTTCAGCGGAAGCATTACCAACCCGGTGTTCAGAGACATTTATGCTCCCCTCGATGGTTTCGTGATGAATGGCGGAATTAAGTTGAATCTTTTCTGATTTGGAAAATTTGGATGCTAAGCGCCACGATGTGGTTCAGCTAGTCACGCATAAATTGCTTGTTAAATCGATTGCGGAAGATTCCGAGAAAACGACCTGTCTGCGTTTGCGCGAAACGATATTGAAGCATACCTTTCTATGGTAAAGCTTTAGTTTATAGCGTCTTTTAATCCAAACAAATGACACGTTTATTCATTGGACTGTTTGTTGTCAACAGTTTCTTTTCTTCCTACGCCCAGACAATTACCTCGCCTGATAAGAACGTCACTTTGAATTTTCAGATAAAAGAAGGGATCGCCTTTTACGAAGTGATCTACAAACAAAAGCCTGTAATTCGTGAAAGTCGTCTTGGTCTTGAACTAAATAATCAACCATCGTTGATGGATGGTTTTGCAATCAGCGACAGCAAGACAACTTCTGTTGATGAAACCTGGGAACCAGTGATGGGCGAACAGAAGACGATTCGCAATCACTACAATGAATTGGCGGTAAGCTTGTCACAAGCCGAACAAAACGGACGACACATAATAATTCGCTTCCGCGTTTTTAATGACGGCGTTGGTCTGCGTTATGAGTTTCCGGAACAACCTTTTCTTAATTATTTCATCATTAAAGAAGAGCGAACTGAATTCAGGCTTGCAGGTGATCACAAAGCATGGTGGATGCCCGGAGACTACGATACGAATGAGTATCCCTACACGACATCAAAGATCTCTGAAATGCCGGCAAAAATGCCCACGGCAACGATTGGTATATACGCACAGCAGACAATTAAGAATCTGGCTGTGCAAACGCCTCTTATGCTGAAGAGCGACGATGGCCTTTACATCAACATCCACGAAGCCGCGCTCATTAACTACCCGACAATGGCGTTAAACGTAAATGCTGCCGATAATACCCTGAGTGCACACCTTTGTCCCGATGCCGTTGGTAACAAAGGTTACATTCAGGCCGATGCTGTTTCTCCCTGGAGAACGATCATCGTGAGTGATAAAGCGACAGATGTACTTGCGTCAAAGCTCATATTGAATTTGAATGAACCATGTACTTACCAGGACGTTTCGTGGATTAAGCCTGTCAAGTACATTGGGGTCTGGTGGGAATATTTTGTAACGGGTAAAAGCTCATGGGCCTACAGCGACGAAAAGAATGTGAAGCTAACGGATGACTTTTCTGCGATGAAACCAAATGGCCGGCATGGTGCTAACAATGAAAATGTAAAACGGCACATCGACTTCGCTGCCGCACATGGCTTTGACGCTGTACTTGTAGAAGGGTGGAATATCGGTTGGGAGGATTGGTTTGGAAACTGGAAAGAAAATGTTTTCGATTTTGTTACGCCTTATCCGGATTTCGATGCTAAAGCGCTCAATGAATATGCCGCGTCGAAAGGTGTTAAGCTGATGATGCACCATGAGACATCGAGTTCAGCTACTAATTACGAACGACGACTCACTGACGCCTTTGATTTTATGAAGAAGTACGGTTACAACGCCGTAAAGACGGGATATGTAGGACCTATTATTCCACGCGGAGAACATCACGACAGCCAATGGATGGTAAATCACTATTTACGTGTCGCGAAGACTGCAGCCGAATACGGCATTATGGTGAACAGCCACGAAGCCGTGCGGCCAACTGGGCTTCATAGAACATTCCCGAATTGGATTGCGCAGGAGTCAGCGCGCGGAACTGAATTCGAGGCGATGGGCGGACTCTCACCGGAGCACACAACGATCCTCCCGTTTACCAGATTAATGGGTGGTCCAATGGACTTCACACCTGGAATTCTTGAAACTGATCTCACAAAATATGG
>DASPJN010000268.1:0-9607 GCA_035628595.1 Chryseosolibacter sp. | reverse complement strand
GACGTTCGAATCTTTGCAGATGTCCCTCCAACCCTTGCACAGGCACCTCCAAACGTATACTACGTAGTTCCAATCTTATACTATGTGCCTCCCGTCTTATACCAGGTATTTCGAATCGTATATTACGATCGGAAAATCCCTGCAGTTGTCCTTCCGATTCCTTCAGTTTGCGACTTTTGGTTCTACAATCAACATCTTATTCTTCTGCGTATTGAATCGCCATCTTTCGAATCCTGTCTTCAATTTTTTCAGTTGTTAACTTTTCGCGCAGACGATCAACCATGATCGGAAACGCAAATGGCGTTGGCTTGTCGGGCCGCATAATGATAATACGCTGCTTTGCTATTCTTTCGAGCGCTCGTCGCATGCGCGCCTCTTCCAGTTGGAAATCCATCACCTCCTCATAGGCCTGGCGCAGCAAAAGATTATGCGAATCGTAATCGTGGAACACATTAAAGAAAAGCTGGGATGAAGATTGCAGGTGTTTATCTTTTACCGGTTTACCCGGATATCCTTTAAAGACGAGTCCTGAAATTGCGGCGATGTCGCGAAATTTACGACGGGCCATTTCGATTGAATTGATGCTTGCCTGAATGTCGTGACTCAGATTATCGATGCCCAGCACGTCTGTTTCCACAGCTTCATCAATGGGAATCGGTTGATCTGACAAAAGTTCGAACCCATAATCATTCATGGCAATCGAAAAAGTTATTGGCTGAATTTGCGCGATCCGATATGCCACCAAAGCTGCAATGCCTTCATGCACAAAACGTCCCTCGAATGGATACATCAATACATGATAACCCTCGTCACTCTGAAAATACTCGATCAGGAATTCGTGCTTTCCCGGTAAGTGCGACCTGTATTTCTGCAATTGAAAAAGCGGGTGAAGAAACTGCATCTCAGGATCACTATCAACACCTTCAACGACCTCGTTAATCTTCAGTCTGATCATCTCACTCATCTGCGAAGACAAGGGCATCCTCCCTCCCATCCATGAAGGGACCAAACCCGACTTCCGATTCGTCTTTCGCACATGCACTTCCATTTCTTTTATTCTCACGAGCTCCAGATTTCTTCCGGCAAACCAAAACACATCACCCGGATTGAGGCGCGCGATGAAATATTCTTCGATCGTGCCAAGATACTTCCCTGTAACAAAGCGGATGTGCAAGCTGCTATCACCGACGATTGTTCCAACGGAAAGCCTATGCTTCATTGCGATGTGTCTGTTCTCAACTTTGTACAAACCATTGACGACAGAAACTTTTCGGTACTCGTCGTAAGCACGCAGCGAATCCCCCCCGGTCGTAATGAAATTTAACAACCAATGCCACTCATCCTCAGTAACTGACGAAAAACTAAAAGTTTGTCTTATCTCGTGATAAATTTCCTGCGGCGCGAATCCGTCCGAAACTGCAAGCGTAATCAGATATTGAATTAAAACATCGAATGACCTGATATATGGATATCGGTCTTCGACAATACCGCGTTTAATTGCTTCACGAATACCCGCCGCCTCCATTAACTCGAGCGAATGAGTAGGCACGAAAAAAATTCTGCTGATGGCGCCCGGCTGATGCCCGCTTCTCCCAGCGCGTTGCAAAAAACGCGCGATACCTTTTGGCCCCCCAATCTGTATAACAGTTTCGACAGGACGAAAATCAACGCCGAGGTCAAGGCTCGACGTACACACGACCGCCTTCAGTTTTCCTTCATGAAGCTGATCTTCAACCCAACTTCGTAACTCCTGGCTGATGGAACCGTGGTGCATTGCAATCACGCCCGAAAACTCGGGTGCCTTGTCGAGCATTTTTTGATACCAGATCTCGGCGAAGCTACGGGTATTTGTAAAAATCAGCGCACTGTTACTCGCCTTTACAATTTCAATGACTTTGTCGAGAAGGTGAATGCCAAGATGTCCAGCCCATGGCATTCGCTCGACAGACTCGGGCATTACCGAGACAACTTCAACTTTCTTCTCAATACTGGCGCGAATGATCTTATATAATCCCCTTTGGTAATAACTGCCGAGCAACGCTTGAAGCGACTCCTCCATGTTACCGATGGTCGCCGAAATGCCCCACACTTTCATTTGAGGTGCAATTGTTTTCAAGCGTGAAAGCGCGAGCTCTACCTGTACACCACGCTTCGACCCCATCAGCTCATGCCATTCATCAGCAACGAGGACTTTCAAATCCTTGAAGTATTCTTTGTACCCTTTTGATGCCAGTAACAAGTGAAGACTTTCGGGCGTTGTTATCAAAATCTCCGGTGGCTTGATCTTTTGCTTTTGACGATCCTTCAGCTTTGTGTCACCGGAGCGAACTCCTACCTTCCACGGTAGCTCAAGTCCTTCAATTAGTCGCGTTGCCGACAATTCGATTTCTTTTGAAAGAGCGCGGATGGGTGTGATCCAGATTGCCTGCAGCCCGGAATTCTTTTTCTTTTTATAATCAGGATTAGCGCGGATAAACTCGAGTGCAACGGCCATCAGCAACGAATACGTTTTTCCGCTGCCTGTCGGTGCATTCACGAGTCCGTTGGATCCGTTAAGATAAGCGTTCCATGCGTCAAGCTGGAACTCAAACGGCGACCAGCCTCTTTCGCTAAACCAATCTTTCCCTATCTTTAACGAATCTGTCATCCGACTAAAGTTATCATTCCCAGTCCATATGAAAAACATTTTCTTGACTCGGCTGTTAAAGGGAAAACGTTAGTAATGGGAACCTATTCAATTAAGGAGCTCGAGCAGCTGTCCGGCATAAAGGCTCATACCATCCGGATATGGGAGAAAAGACATCGGCTGATTGAGCCGCAACGAACCAGGACGAACATCCGATTTTACTCAGACTACGATCTTAAAAAAATCATAAACGTTTCGTTACTCAACAATAATGGATTTAAAATCTCGGCCATTGCCAAAATGCAGCAGGATGAGTTGACCAGACTTGTGATCGAGCTGACTGAAAATCACACGGAGGCAAAAATTTTTATCGATCGACTGCTGACTTCAATGATCGACCTCGACGAGGAGCAGTTCGAGAATGAGATGTCAAAAATTGAGCAGCGATATGGTTTTGAAGCGGCCGTCACTGAGGTGATCTATCCCTTCCTGGAAAAAATAGGTATCCTCTGGCAAACGGGGAACATCACACCGGCCCACGAACATTTCATTTCTAATCTCATCCGGCAACGAATACTCGTCGCGATAGCGTCACTTTCGAAAAATTCCCGCGCTACAATCAGAGTCGTGCTGTTCCTCCCTGAGCAAGAGCTGCATGAGATTGGCCTGTTGTTCTTTCATTACATCACCCGAAAAGCAGGATGCAAGACTTTCTACCTGGGTCAATCTGTTCCGCATGAAGATCTCAGGATAATATGCAAAATTCATAATCCACACATCCTGATCACTGCACTTACGTCAGTGCCGGCAACTGCCATGTTGAATACATATATGAAAAAATTAACTGACGATTTTCCGCAGACATTGATTTTCGCATCCGGGCCACTTTTGCGACGCGCATCATTCAAATTTCCAGGCAACTTACGCTTCTTTGCATCCGCCAAAGAACTAAAAGAACTGCTTTCGAACTTTAGTTGATTTTGTTTAACGTGACTACCGAATAACTGCGATTTTATTCACGGTCAAGCTGATTCCGCTCAACAGCTCTCAAATAACGTCCTCATCTTTGTTTAATCTCAGGATCGATACGCTAAACTTGTTTAACAGGTACAAAAACTCATTAGACATGAAAGGAATGGATATAACGCAGCAGATCGCCCGCCTTACGCCCACGCTGAAAAATTTCACGTATCGCTTTACGCTTGATCGTGAACAATCACTCGACCTGGTTCAGGATACAATTTTAAAAGCGCTTATGTATAGGAACAACTTTCGTGAAAACACGAATCTTAAAGGCTGGCTCTTTACCATCATGCGTAACACATTCATCAACAACTACCGAAAAACGCAACGTACACGAACGTCCGCCGATGATATAAAATCTCTTCACCTTACTGTCGCGGATACGCACACTTTCAATTTACCGGATGCAAACTACCGGTACAACGACATTTGTACCATGGTAAATGAAGTTCGTGAAGAATTTCAAATTCCATTTAAGATGCATGCGACTGGATATAAATACAATGAAATCGCCGAGCATCTGAACATCCCTATCGGTACTGTTAAAAACCGGATTTTTCAGGCGCGGAAGGAAATCCAGGAGAAGTTGACTGGTTAATTGACTATTTTACTTTACCGTTTATGAAAAAAGCATCCGTTATCGGCGCCGGGTTTTCCGGACTGGCAGCAGCATCCTTTCTAGCCAGGGATGGATTTGAAGTTACTGTATTTGAAAAAAATTCGTCACCAGGAGGACGCGCCAGAAAATTCGAATCTGACGGGTTCGTTTATGATATGGGGCCGAGTTGGTATTGGATGCCAGATGTCTTCGAAAAGTTCTTTAACCAATTCGGCAAAACTACGTCTGATTATTATTCGCTAAAGCGTCTTGATCCTTCTTACCGGATCTTTTTTTCCAAAGATGAATATGTCGATATGCCAGCGGGAATCGAGGCGTTATGTAAACTATTCGATGACATTGAACCTGGCAGCGGCAAAAACCTGATTCGTTTTCTAAACGAATCGAAAGTCAAATACGACATTGCCATCAATCACCTGGTATATAAACCGGGTTTATCATTATTCGAATTTGCTGAGCCATCCTTACTCAATGGATTACTGAAACTGCATGTATTTCAATCCGTGTCACAATACGTGCGGAAATTTTTTAAAGATCCAAGAATTATTAAGCTACTGGAATTTCCCGTTTTGTTCTTGGGTGCCACGGCTGAGAAAACTCCGGCGCTTTATACTATGATGAATTATGCCGACATGGCGCTGGGCACCTGGTATCCCATGGGTGGCATGTTCAAAATTGTTGAGGGCATGACGACACTTGCCCAATCACTTGGCGTTCGGTTTCATTTTAACCACGCAATAGAGCGTATTGAAATGAATGGAAGGGGTGCCAAAGGCTTGTGGTCAGTTGACAAGCTATTTCTCTCCGATTGTATAATCGCGGGCGCTGATTACTATCATGTTGAACAAGAACTTTTACCCGCAAAATTCCGACAATATTCAGATTCCTATTGGAGAAAACGTGTGATGGCACCTTCCAGTTTAATTTTCTACGTTGGCATTAACCGACGCCTGAACAGACTTGAACACCACAACTTATTCTTCGACGAAGATTTCGGCAGGCACGCGCACGAGATTTATGACGATCCCAGGTGGCCAACGCTTCCTCAGTTTTATGTATCATGTCCATCTAAGACAGATCCGACTGTTGCACCGGATGGCTGCGAAAATCTATTTATTCTGATCCCGGTAGCTCCTGGGTTACATGATGACGAGGCTATAAGGGAAAGATACTTTGATATGATTATCAATCGCATCGAAACGATCACCGGCGAAAATATAAGACCCCATATTGCTTTCAAACGATCATACGCACACAACGATTTTATTTCCGATTATAACGCGTACAAAGGAAATGCTTATGGTCTTGCGAATACACTTAGACAAACGGCGAATTTCAAGCCATCTATTGTAAACAAAAAGGTAGGCAACCTGTTTTATACAGGACAGCTCACGGTACCTGGCCCCGGTGTGCCACCTTCGCTCATCTCCGGCGAGATTGTCGCAAAGCATGTTATAAAGTCTTTTAATCCCAAAGCTCAATTACACAATGAAAAAATTGTTTGACGATGTCTCAATAAAATGCAGCCGATTGACAACAAGGTCGTACAGTACCTCCTTCTCTCTAGGCATTTTATGTCTGCATAAACAGTTCCGCGATCCGATATACACGATCTATGGATATGTGCGCTTCGCAGATGAAATTGTCGACAGTTTCCATGACTATGATAGACGCGCGTTGCTTCAAAAATTCAGGAATGACACTTTTGCCGCGATTGAAGAGCGCGTGAGCCTGAATCCAATACTAAATTCTTTCCAGCAAACTGTACGTGAATATGATATCGACATTAGTCACGTCGACCAGTTCCTCAGGAGCATGGAGATGGACCTTGATCAGAAAACCTATACAGCGGCGGGATTTCGGCAATACATTTTAGGCTCGGCTGAAGTTGTAGGATTAATGTGTCTGAAAATATTCTGCGACAGCGATCCAATACTGTATGAAAGATTAAAGCCGTTTGCGATGAATCTCGGCGCTGCATTCCAGAAAGTAAACTTCTTACGGGATCTAAAAGCTGATTTTTTGGATTTAGGAAGAAACTACTTTCCGAATGTCAATATGAGCCACTTTTCCGACGGTACTAAAAAACAGATTGAGGACAGCATAGCAGCTGATTTTGCAAAAGCTTTCGTCGGAATCCGGCAATTACCCCGAACTTCAAAGCTGGGTGTTTACGTTGCTTATGTGTACTATCTTGCGTTGTTTAAAAAAATACGGAATACGCCATCAGCGCTGGTTTTACAAAACCGCATTCGAATCCGGAACCGGCATAAAGCGACGTTACTGGCCTATTCGTATATTAAACATCAATTAAATATTATCTGATGGAAAAAGTAATTCTTGTCGATGAAGATGATAATGCTATCGGCAGCATGGACAAGATGGAAGCGCACCGTCAGGGGAAACTCCACCGGGCTTTTTCGGTTGTACTGTATAATGCAAAAGGAGAGATGCTGCTGCAAAAGCGCGCCGCCAACAAATACCACAGCGCCGGGCTCTGGACGAACGCATGTTGCAGTCATCCTAAACCCGATGAACCTGTTCAGTTAGCCGCACGTCGGAGATTGAATGAGGAAATGGGGATCGATGCTAATCCGGCATTTGCTTATAAATTTATTTATAGGGCTGAGCTTGAGTGCGAGCTCGTTGAGTACGAATATGATCACGTATTTGTCGGTACATTTGAAGGCGAGCCGCAGATCAACCCAAATGAAGTGGCCGAATGGAAATATGCCAATGTTGACTGGCTGAGACAGGATGTGAAGAAAAACGCGGAGCGTTACACTTTTTGGTTCAAACTGATTCTTGAGCATCCAGCTGCCGCTCCAGCAACCATTCTATAATTTGTTTCATTTGAACATGCCTGATTTAGTCGACAAAGAGACAACCATCTTTTGGTTCAGGCGTGATTTGCGGTTACGGGACAATGCAGGTTTATATCATGCGCTCCGTGTGTCGAACAACGTGATTCCACTTTTTATTTTCGACACGAAGATTCTGACTGAACTCGATGACACCCGTGATGCGCGCATAACTTTCATCCTGGAATGTCTTAGAACATTAAAAGATCAACTGGAAAAAAACGGGACTTCACTCCTGGTGTTGCATGGCGATCCTATCGAAATATTCAAAGGCCTCAATCCAAAGTGCGTATATGCCAATGAAGATTATGAACCGTATGCACGAAAGCGGGATGATGACATCAAAAATATCCTAAACTCGAAAGCCTGTGATTTCATTACCTTTAAAGATCAGGTGATCTTCTCAAAGTCCGAAGTTGTGAAAGATTCCGGCGAGCCTTACACGGTGTTCACGCCTTATAATAAACGTTGGAAAAGTAAACTCAACGATTCGTCATTGAACGTTTTTTCATCCGAGAAATATCTTTCCTCTTTCCAGAGAATCAAACCGCTGCCATTACCGACTCACGAAGACATCGGCTTTCAGCGCAGTGAGATTGCCATGCCTCCAAGACTGATCAATACGGATGTAATTACCAATTATCACCGAACGCGCGATATTCCTTCAATAAATGGAACGTCAAGGTTGAGCGTCCATCTTAGGTTTGGGACAGTAAGTATCCGAAAACTCGTACAACTCGCAAGCAAGAAAAACGAAACGTGGCTGAACGAACTTATCTGGCGTGAATTCTATCAAATGATCCTCTGGCATTTCCCTCACGTCACCAATCAATGTTTCAAACCTGCTTATGAACGAATCCAATGGCGTAATGAGGAAACGGATTTTCAGAAATGGTGCGATGGAATGACCGGTTATCCACTGGTCGACGCGGGCATGCGCGAGTTGAATCAAACAGGTTTCATGCACAATCGCGTGCGGATGATAACAGCAAGTTTTCTTACAAAGCACTTGTTGATCGACTGGCGATGGGGCGAAGCTTATTTCGCTGAAAAACTTTTAGATTACGATCTTGCCTCTAATAATGGAGGCTGGCAGTGGGCTGCAGGATGTGGTTGTGATGCAGCACCTTATTTTCGAATCTTCAACCCAGAACTCCAGGCAAAACGATTTGATCCTGATTTCATTTACATTAAGCGATGGGTGCCCGAGTTTGTCACTTCAGAATATGCGGAACCAATTGTGAACCATCAATACGCTCGTGAAAGAGCTTTAAGAATATACAGCGTTGCGCTCGAAAAACGATAACTTTCTAAAGAAAAACCTGTTTTACGATAAATGAAGATATATCATCTCATACAAAATCAGTTCTTGCCGATAACAATACAGGCGGCTTGGGACTTCTTTTCGAGTCCGACAAACCTGGCGCGCATCACGCCGCCGCATATGCGTTTCAAAATTGTATACATTTCAGGAAATGGCTCGCCTATGTATGCAGGACAAGTAATGCGGTACAAGATTGGCATTCTCCCCGGAGTCACTTCAGATTGGATGACTGAAATTACACACGTGCACGAACCGGTTTACTTCGTAGACGATCAGGTTTTCGGCCCTTATGCGCTTTGGCATCATGAACACCGCTTCAAAGAAGTCGCTGGTGGTGTTGAAATGACAGATGAAATACATTATGCAATACCTTACGGAATCATTGGAAGACTGGCAAACTGGCTTTTTGTCGACAACCAGGTAAAGAAGATATTCGAGTATCGCGAAGAGATAATCCGGAACATTTTTGCTGTAACTAAAACGCCACTAAGACAACACGTATGAACTGGCAATTGATATTGATATGTTCGGCAATTACGGTTGGTACTTTTCTCTTTTGGGAGTTAGTTGCTTGGTTCACTCATAAATTTATCATGCACGGATTTTTATGGAGCTGGCATAGATCTCATCATACAGTGCATGAACACACGCTTGAAAAAAATGACTTGTTTGGTGTGGTGTTCAGCATCCCCTCAATCGCAATGTTTTACTATTTTAGTCTTGTCTCTTATAACCCATACATGCTCGCTGTTGCGTTCGGGATCTTTCTTTACGGACTCTTCTATCTTATCTTCCACGACATTATTGTTCACCAGCGGATACGTTGGTTACCGAAAAACAAGAGCAGATATCTTCAGCGAATGATTAATGCCCATTACGTACACCATAGCAGGCACGCGAAGGAAGGATGTGAAGCATTCGGGTTCCTGATAGCACGGCGAAAGTACGATACAAAAGAATTTGTCCATAGAAAAGCCCCAACTGAAACGCAATAAGTTGCATAAACAATTTCTATATCTTCTTGTTGATCTGGCAACGCTCATTGTTCCATTATTATTCTCGTTTCATCCCCGGTTGCGATTTACCAGTAAATGGAAATACTACTTGCCATCAATATTCATCACCGCAGTTATTTTCATTGTGTGGGATGAAGT
>DASPJN010000267.1:0-70816 GCA_035628595.1 Chryseosolibacter sp. | reverse complement strand
AAAGCGTATCCGAAGTACGCCCACAAATTCCTTCTGACACCTAATGTATTCGATGAAGAAACGATCAGCCGAAGCCCTGTCTCGTTCAGTGACAAATTGCTTATACTTTACACTGGAGGATTTGGGCAAAAACGAAGCCCTTCTTTTTTTCTTCAGTCGATTTGCGATTTGCTTGATAACAATCCGGCACTGGGCATGAAAATCCATTTTGTTTTTACCGGCCCTATGACAAACGAAAACAGGATGATTTTTACCAGGTACAAACGTCCGGCGTTGGAACATCTTGGACTGATCCCGTACGATCAAATGATTAAGCTGCAACAGCGTTCGCATGTTTTGGTAAACATCGACTCCGACATTCGTTCCTCCGAACATTCCATCTTTTTTCCTTCAAAATTGCTTGAGTACTTCGCTGCTAACCGAAGAGTCTTAAATATTAGCAACAACCATTCGGTATCCTGGGAAATTGTTGACCAGGCCTCCGGTGACAATGTTGAGTTTGGGGATTCTGGAAAATTAAAAACCACATTGCTTACATACGTGCATCGGTTTAATAGTCAGGAATCGAAATTTTTCACGCAATCAAACCAAATGAAACAGTATGAAGCTGGGTATAACGCAAAAATATTAGCGGCCCAAATGACTGATTTATTCAATTCAACTACCCGCGCCGACGAAGCGATTCAGCAATAATGTTTTCAATTTCTGCAACTCGCGCACTATAGGTGTTTCTGCGTGCAAATTCGCTTCTGGCAGCAACTTTAGAAGGTGACGAACAATCTGTGAGATTCTTTACTACGTAGTCAAGCTGCCGAAGCCAATGTTCATCATTCGTTGCCATATATACAAGGTCACTTTCACTCTCCAGATCCTGAAAGTAATTAGCGACAACAGGCTTCCCTGATGCAAGGTACTCCATCATCTTATGCGGATAAGCGTATTCGTTGAAGTAATCCGGCTTGTAAGCGAGCAAAAGAATGTCAGCAGCAGCCAAATAATGCGCGACTTCTTCAGCAGGAACTGCGTCACAAAAGAAGACATTGCTTTCATCCACCAGTTTTTTCAAATATTTTTCAGCTATAAGGCGGCGATTGCTTCCTAAGAAAATAAAGTCCACATCAGAGTGCTCAGAAAAAGCTTCCATCAACAAGGGCCAATTTATGTGTGGCATGTAAAGATTACCGGAGTACAATGCCTTCAAAGAATTTTTGCCGGGTAGGCTCATTGATGAAATCTCTCCGGGAAAAGAAGGCGTCGCATGTCTGACAAGATACGAACGTGGATTAAACGCGAGATGTCTTTGAACTATACGATTTATAACGCCGAAACAAACGTCGGCTGTGGATGATGCTACGGCGGTCTGAAAATCCTGATTAAGATCTACTATATGGCTAATGCAAAACGTACTTGATTCGAACGCACGAAAATCAAAAAATACGGAATTATCAAAAGACCAAACGACATTGAACGAGGTGTTGCAAAGCTTTTCCAGCGTCCTAACCTTTGATTTGATAATTGCTCGCTGGAGAAACTGTGGCAAAAACCGAAGGCCTTTCACAAATCCCGTGTAGCTAACAGAATATAAGCTATCATAAGCTGTAGACTTGATTGATAAATGATCTGAAGGCGGATTTAAAAAGAACACCTTATTGTCCCTCCTGGCAAGATGGATTGCGTAATGATGTTTGGAAACAAAAATATGATCCCAGGGTTCAGGAGAAATCAGTAATATATTCTTGTTTACTAAAAACATGATCTGAATTCTTGCTTATGGCTTTTTGAGAAGAAGCTCTTCATACAGATTGACAATGCGCTTCATCTCGATGTTGATATCGCAGTTATCAATAATCACCTGTGCATTTTTTTTAAGAATCGGTTGAATTTCCTGCTGATCCATCATCAACACCTTTTCAATCTCATGTTTGAGTGATTTAGGTTCCCATTCATTAAAAAAAAATGATCCGCCATATATCTCCATATCATAACTTAAAGGAGGTAGAATCAAAGGAGCCATACAAACCATCGCTTCCATTGCACTTACCGGGCTTCCATCAGAGACTGGATTCATTACGACCAAAGAAGCATTGCAGTATAAATCAAACATCTCACCGTTGCTCAAAGACGGAAGAAAAATCACTGAGGCATCGACCGTTAGTGTTAATGTTTTGATCTTTTCAAGGTACGAGACGTCTGCCGTATCTGCATCAACAAACACAAAAGTATATGAATGACGAATGTGGCTATCCAGTAATTGAATTGCCTGCAACGTGAACTCATGGTAGTATAAGGGACGCATGCTGCGCGGCATCAAAATGCAAGGCTTTGATACCGACTGCAAATGTGTCGACGGTGATTTTTTTTGAGGAATCCTAGTCAGATCAATTCCGGTCCTTACTAAATGTACCCTTGTCTTCACCAGTGACTCAATTCTTTCACGCTGGGCGCGGGATGTCGCCGTTATTGCCCCGCATATCCGAAACGCGCGTCGATACTGACGCGCAACTAACATTGCTAACAATGTCTTGCGCGCAAAAAAAATAGGGATGGTTTTTAGTATATCGCTACCACGAAGCGTGAGCATAAATGGTACACCAATAAGCCACTTCCAATTAACCCACAGCGCGTTGGGCTCACCATACAGTATATGGATCAAATCAATCTCATTTTTCCGAACGATTCGACGAAGCTTCACTGCCTCATTAAACGTTTTCAAGGGTCTGACCGTTGATGGATCCTGAATTGTCGCCACTATGGGAATAGGCCATTGCAAACGCTTACTACCATTAAACGCTTGCTGGTGGCATTGACGAATGACCATGAAAGCCGTTATTTCGTCGCGGTCACAAATCTTGCTTACCCACTTATGATCGTGAATTGAATTTGGATCCGCAATGAACAAGACCCGGGTCCTTTTCATACGCTGCGCATTTGTATCCACCAACGACAAGTACGAAGTGTTTCAACGACTAAATACTTCCAGTTAATAAACTGAAAAGGGCTTCGTCTTACTGCTTTAAACGAAAAAAAAAGTGCGGTCTTTCGTTCATTATTGTATGACGCCAAATCAGCATTCTTTCGATCCAGAAGACTAGCATCTTTCATGAACGGCGCGAGTAATGTGTCTGCATATTCCTGTAAGGGTTTTTCATCATATCCCGACAGTGAATCGATATCATGCATTCTTCGCTGAATCGCCAGGAAAATAACAATATCCTTCGAAATGTACTGTCGCGGTGATCTCAACACCCTGGAGATAGAATTATTTGTTAACCTGACATGATAAAGATACTCATCTAAGTTCCCTACGGGATGGCGTTGAGCAATGCGGAAAAATAAATCATAATCCTCATTTCCAATTCGATCGAAAAACTCACGATAATACCCGGTCTGTTCTAAAATGCTTTTGCGCACCATGACGCTAGCGCCACAGAATTGATTTTGATGAAAAAGGCCGGCCAGGATTTCATTATGTGCAAGATTCACGTCTTTATATCTTACCACATCACGAATGTTATCCCTAAAGTAAAGTGCACGCGATCCACATGCACCACAGTGGGGATGCACTTCCAGAAATTTTAGTTGCTTTTCAAAACGCATTCTATCTGAAAGGTCGTCTGCATCCTGGAAGGTTACAAATAATCCCTTAGCTTGTTGAAACAGGAAGTTGCACGCCTGAAGATAACCCTTGTTAACCTCGTTGCGAAAAACACTAACTCTACTATCCTTTATTGACGACAAAAGCGAAAAGGTGTTATCTGTCGAGCAGTCATCAACTATCAGCAACTCGAAATCGCTCATGCTCTGCTGAAGTACTGAGTCAATTGCTTCGATAACAAACTTCTCAGCGTTGAAAGCGGGCATTATGACAGATAACCTGGGCATATTAAAGTGGCTAGCCGTTACCAAAAAGCCGGCTTAGCTTGCGTTGCAAGGCTCTATAGAAGAGATATAAGGAGGAGTATAGAGCAGTATTCGAAACGATAAGCCAACCACGGCCCTTCCTTCTAGGTTGATGATTACATTTAAATCCGAGATCTCTGAACAGAGTTATTAATTCTTCAATTCGTCTGTCCGATAAATCTTCATGATAGAGAATGATTCCTATCCCGATCTTTTGCAAAATGTGGGAAGGAGTATTTAAGATGATCTCAAACTCCGCTCCCTCGCAATTGAACTTAATCAAATCTATGAAACCGATATTGCTTTGCGTAAAAAACGTTTCAAGCGATATCGATTGAACCTCTTCGTAGCTCGCCGATAGCTCGGTAGTGATGCTGTGGCCCCAATTGCCCGCTGCTACACTATGAAATAGCCGGACAATACCGTCACCGCCGGACATCGCCTGGTGGTAAACAATAAGGTTACTTAAATTGTTTGTTAGTTTGTTCCGATTCAGGATCTCAAATGTTTCGCGCGACGCTTCAAACGCATGTACCTGACATTTTGGGAAACGTACAACTGTTAATAATGAAAACGTTCCTATGTGCGCACCAACATCAACTATGCAGGGATTTGCAGGTACTTTAAGGTATGGAATCTCCCGGTAAAAAATATCATTATCGAAACTATGAGACAGTACCTTTTCGTCTTCCGTACCAGGCCGATACCAAACTGAAAGATTGTTGTAAATATTTTTTTTTATCGAGTGATCCATTGCTGATTCATATAAACAAAACCGTGCTTGGCTGCTGACTGACCCTTGCCAGTATTCAGTCCGTTGCTTAATATAATCTCAAACTTGAATGCATCTTCAATCTTCTGTATTGTTTCGTAGCCGTCGGACATCCAAATGTTGCAAAAGTATGTGCCGGGATTTAATGGAAATTTATCAACCGAACAAGCAACCCGCGTTATGCCACCAGGAAATGGGCGAACCGGTTGCGACAAATAAAGGTTGTCGAGAGTTGCGACTGTAGTACGATTAGTATCAACGACGGTGATAGCAATATAAAGATCGCGCGCGAATTGTTCGGTAACTGAAAATGATAATTCGAAAGTCACATTTGCGTAAAAGGGAATTTGGAAAAATCCGGAGGAGGATGTGCTCTCCAATTGATTTGCGAAGCAAGTGAAGTCGGTTAACACCACGGGTTGGGAGGGCTTAACAGCACCTGCAAAAAATTTTTCATCACGTTGGCCAGGGTCGCTTAGGTATTCACTTATAATGTCTGATGGTTCTCCTATTTTTTGAACCTGTCCGTTTCGAAGAAGGATACATTTCTGACAAAGGTTTTGGACAGCGGCAAGATTGTGACTAACAAAAATGATGGTACGTCCCTCATTCTTACTCACCTCATCCATTTTTCCCAAACACTTCTTTTGAAATTCAGCATCGCCGACCGCAAGCACTTCATCCACAATCAAAATTTCAGGCTCCAGGTGCGCGGCTACTGAGAATGCGAGTCGCACCTTCATACCCGAGCTGTAGTGCTTTACGGGGGTATCAAGAAATTTTTCAACACCACTAAAATCAACAATCTCGTCAAACTTCTTTCTTATTTCCGCCCGCCGCATGCCGAGAATAGTCCCGTTGAGAAAGATATTCTCTCGCCCCGTTAGCTCGGCATGAAAGCCAGTGCCAACCTCCAATAATGATGACACCCGACCATTAATTTCAAATCTTCCTGCAGAGGGATCAGTTATTCGCGAAAGGATTTTTAGCAAGGTACTTTTGCCCGCACCATTTCTCCCAATAATTCCAACTGCTTCGCCTTTCGTGACCTCGAAGTTAATATTCTGAAGCGCCCAAAACTCTTCCTTTTCCTCCCGGGTGTTTGAGAACAGTCCCTTTACTCTTTCAGCAAAGGCCTCCCTGAGATCACCAGTTTTCTTGTGACCAATAATGAATTTCTTACCTAAACCTTCTGTCCGAAGGGCTATTTCACTCATACTATGTCGGCCATTACTTTTTCAACACTTCTAAAATACCACAACCCTGAGAGAAACAGCACGACAACAACGAAGAATGAAACATAAGTCAGTGCGTGGATACTACCCACTCCTAAAATGGCCCAGCGAAATCCTTCGACGATACCAGCCATTGGATTTAGGTAGAATGCCACCTGTGCCCATTCGGGGAGCGATCTCATCACGATCTCGCCTGGATATGCTATGGGCGTTACATACAAACCCAACTGAACCAGAAAGGGTGTCACATGCTGAAAGTCACGATAACGAATCGTCAGCGCACTTAGCCAGATGCCTATGCCCAAGGCGGCCAGGATGCATAATATGATGAAGCACGGCAGGAATATAATCTGCGAAGATACCGAGATATCATAATAGAAAATTAAGAAAATCAGCAGCAAGGAAGCGACAGCAAAATCAACCAGTCCGACCAACGCTTTCGAAAGTGGAATTATGAGTCTCGGAAAATAAATTTTCTTTATCATTTCCTGTGCACCGATAATTGAATTACCAGACTGACTCATTACGAAAGCGAAGTAAGTCCAACCAGCCATCCCGCACAGGGCAAATGCTGGATACGGCACCCCGCCGGTATCGACTTTTACGAAACGCCCGAATACAAGTGTAAAAATAATCAGTGTAACAACCGGCTGTAAAAATGCCCACGCAAGACCTAAAAACGTTTGAGCATATCGCACCCGCAAATCCCTGTAAGCCAGAATAAAAAACAGGTCACGGTAAGCAACTAACTCTTTTAAGTTAGGTGAAAAGCTGCTTTTATTTGCATCAACAACAATACGGTGCTCCATAAAATCTTATTTATCACTCCCTATCCCTCCGGCACTGCGCCATCTCAACGGTTCAGGTTTGAGCAGTATCTTGGCATTCTTGAGCAACATAGCTGTAAAGTTATAGTAAAACCGTTGATGGAAAAATCTACGTATCAGCAGTTCCGACGCAAAAGCAATTCAATTCTTACCTCGTTCATTTTATTCAAATCGTTTCTCAAACGCATTTTACTGCTGTTTAAAATTGATGAAATAGATTTTGTATTCGTTCACCGTGAAATTTTTCCGATTGGCCCGCCGATATTCGAATGGTTTATCGCGAAAGTCATTGGAAAAAAAATTATTTACGATTTCGACGACGCCATTTGGTTAACAGATAACGAAGATGAGTCTTTCTTTGCAAGTTTAATTCGATGCCGATGGAAAGTCCGACTCATCTGCAAATGGAGCCATCGCGTTAGTTGCGGGAATAAATTTCTGGCAGACTACGCGAGGAAATTCAACACTCAGGTGACGCTTAACCCAACCACTATCGACACTGACAATACACATAACCCCGCACTTTATCCCGAAGGAAAAAATAACGACGTAGTTATTGGCTGGACCGGTTCTCACTCAACGTTGAAGTACCTGGAAGAGTACGAGAATATACTACGACAAATTGAGAGCAAACATCCCAATGTTCAGTTTGTTGTAATTGCGGACCGACGCCCTTCTTTAAAATTGAAAAATGTTGCGTTCAAAATTTGGAGCCAGCAAAGAGAAATCGAAGACCTTATGTCCGTTGATATCGGCATCATGCCACTTCCGGACAATGAGTGGACACGGGGAAAATGCGGCTTTAAAGCGTTGCAGTATCTGGCCCTTGGAAAGCCCGCAGTAGTATCTCCTGTCGCTGTCAATAAAGAAATCATCAGCCATGGCACCGAAGGGTATTTAGCGACTACGGAAGATCAATGGCTTGCCGCACTTGACGGATTAATTGTTAACAGCAAACTTCGTCAGGGTATGGGCATTAAGGGACGACAAAAAGTGATTGAACACTATTCTGTTTCATCAAACGCCGAAACATTTCTTTCACTTTTCCAATGATGATATATTAACACCAGCATGAGAAGAAAAAAAGGCATTAAAGGGATCTTGTAACGAGAGAGTGTGCCAAAGTTATAAGTGGAAATACCAACCGCAAATGCAAATGCAACGGAGAAGACTGCGCAAAAAAGAATCTCAGGCCTTTTAATAAAATTTAAGACTTTTGTCTTCACTTTAACAATCAAATAAAGCGTTAGCATAAGGCAGCCAAGAGCTTCAAGCGCAGCCAGAAGCATCAAGGGATTATTGATTTCCCAAAGGTAAGGCCTGAATAGTGAGACATTGATTGCCTGAGGTGCCAGCTTTACCATACTAGCCCACGTGCCATCCAACTCACCTAGTGTATATCCGGATCCTTCACCGTCACGGGCTCCCCAACCGTACCGTATATCATAGGCGGTAATGCGCGCTGTTTCTGCTAAACGGGAAATGTTATACTTCGGATTATCTTTGGCTACCTCCCTCACAGCCGCATACCCGGAAATCAAACTAAGGCCGATTATAAACGGCCCGACCATTATTCTAAGAAGCGGGGGTTTTATCAATGCTAACTTTTGCGTAAACCACCAGATCATTACTGCCGGCAGCAAGCATAATAGAATATAAATTTTAATCTGATACAGAACCCATAAGGCCGTTGTCAACAAAAGCACCTTTCCCAATGACCATTTGCCTCTGATCATTATTTCGAAAATACTGAAGGTTGCCACAGAAACAGCCGCAAGTGTAACGGTGTCTTTCAAGATGCCAGAACCCCAAAAAATGACCGAGGGAACAAAGAGTGTCGCTACTGCGGTAAGCTTATAGCTCCCTGGAAATATTCTGTAGAAAGTCAGGAATAACAACCAGGCGCCGATAAAAGAAATAGTAGCAAAAAGTACTGCTGTACCTGAATATGATGAAAACGTCAGCAAATCAAATAGCGCGGCGATTCTGATAACTGCAAATGAGTTTGGATCACGCCAATACCAAATTTTCTTAGAGATATCCCACAATCCCGGACCGTATTCTCCACCGGAGAAAAAATATCGAACCCCTTGAGTTGGAGAGTCCATGAACGCTTCCCACAAATGTCTGCTACCGTGTGTGTGGTATGCAAACGTATCCCCTCCTCCATAGTAAAATTGGTAAAGAAACCCGAGCGCCAACGCCCCAACTATTCGCACTGTTAACGCTGGAAAAAAATAACGACGAGTAATCGAATCCGTAACACGAGGCCGAATGAAATACGCCACCGAATAAATTACGATCAGAAGAATCGGCGTTACAATCAGATCTCTTAACTCCACAATTTATTGTTAATCTGCTTTTTCCATTTGCTTCAATCGCCGTTTGGCGTCTTTGAAAGCTTCGTCTTTGCGTCCGGCCTTTTCCTTCGCTTCCCGCAGATACCGCTTTGCCTGCTTCTTATCTCCTTCCCGATAGGCTATCTCTCCTAGTTCGATGAGTGAGTATAAGTAATATCCAGACTCTATCGCTCCAATCTCCTCAGCATACTTCACGCACAACTCATAATATTTTTTGGATTGCGCATAGTCTTTTTTGGAGTCGGAAACCTGACCAAGGAAAAACGCCGCGTATCTTCCACTTGTCGCTTCATATCCTATCATACCACTGTCGATACGTGCAAGAATTTCTTTGCAAACCGGCTCTGCAAGATCAAACCTGCCACTGGAATATAAAATACGTGCATAATAGCGATGGAAGAAAGGATTGTCCGGATAAGTTTCATAAAGGTATTTGCTGATCTGCAATGCCTGCAGCTGATCTTTTTCGTAGCTATTTAGAATACGCATCAACCAGACCATGGCTTCAGTGCGCGTATAAAACGCATTGTACGAAACCTCCTTTAGCTGTCGCAATCCAAGCTGCTTGTCACCTTTCGGGAAAAACCAGAGAATCGGTTTTAGCGTTGGATAATTCTCCGGCACCCACACTGAAAAATAATTATACAAAGCATCACCGAAAACCAACTCCGGACTCAGGTCGTGATGTCCCTTGCTTTCTTCCAGATAATTCAGTGCTTCTTTTCCTGAAGATGCGGCCTTGCGCCAGTTTTTTCTTTCTTCATCGGAATACAGCCTACCTTTAAATCCGTGGGCTGCAGCGAGAAAAAATGCAGCTTCAACTTTATTGGCCGGAAAATCCTCGTACAGTCGTTCCGCTACAAAGATCGTTGAATCCATGTACGCAAGAAACTGAGCATCGTGCGAAGTATCCTTCGTGTTAGGCATGATCTTCCACCATTCAATCAAGCCCATCAAAAAGTAAGGCAGCGGATGCCATCCGTAGGTGGTTTTAAGTTCCTGGAATTTTTGTTCCGCACGGTCGAATTTGAAATTATACAGGTCGTTCAACGCCTGGTTGCATTGCAACTGGACGCTTAGATCTGAAAGAAGAATGATCGGCTGGCCATCTTTTTTAACCTGTGCGTGTGATTCCGGGCAAAGACTGACGACAAACAGTAAAAATAAAAACAATTGCACCGGCAGTCGCGGATTGGCTAATTTACGAGGCAATCCGATTGTTATTCCGGAAGGTTTTTGCATCATAAAACAGTTAACGTACAGATACCTTGATAAATTCTCTTTCTTCAAACGGCAACGAAACTAAATCTTTATTCGGTGCTGACAAAAAGTTGCTGTTCACATTGCTTTGTCTGCTTACCCTGTTATTGCTTTTTGTCAAGATTTCATTTATCGAGAATGAAACGGCTGCTTTTGAGTTTTTACAGGACAGACCGGAAGGCACGGTACTCAAAGCAATTAATGCGATGAAATATGTTTCCATCCCGGTGATTTATATGTGGAAATTCACGGTTATCGCATTCGTTATCTGGGTCGGGTGTTTCATGTTTGGCTACCGGGTGACTTACAGCCAATGCTGGGGCGTGGTGATCGGCGCCGAATATATTTTCCTGGTACCTGAAATATTAAAGATCGTTTGGTTTATGACAGTTGACACCGACCCCACCTACGACGATATCCGCGCTTTTTATCCTCTTTCGCTTATGCATTTCGTGGATTACGAGTCCATTGACAAAAGATACGCGTACCCCTTGCGCGCCCTTAACGTGTTCGAGATTGTTTATTGGTTTTTGCTCGTTAGCGGCATCCATTTTTTCGCCAGGAAAGACAAAAAATACGTTTGGGCTATCGTTCTATGCTCCTATGTACTGATCTTCATTCTCTGGCTGATCTTCTATATCACCGTCTACAAATAACCTCGTTTCTACCACGAACGCGACCTTTAGTCGTTTTCTCGGCTGATTCGGTGAAACAAGTTAATCCACGTCCCGTTTTTGTTTATTTTCGCCCCTATTTATCTGCTAACCATGACGCATAACTTTCAGCGAGTTAACAACATTACCGGATGGCTCGTCTTCGCCATCGCACTTTTCACTTATTGGACCACCATGGAACCCACCGCGAGTTATTGGGATTGTGGTGAATTCATCGCTGTTTCTTACAAACTCGAAGTACCGCATCCGCCTGGAGCGCCATTATTTCTTTTGATGGGTAGGATGTTTTCCTTCCTGGCAATGGGTGACACGACAATGGTAGCCTATTGGATCAATTTCATGAGCGTACTGGCAGGCGCTTTTACCATTCTGTTCCTTTTCTGGACAATCACGCTTTTCAGCCGCAAGCTGATGCGAATTTCAAAAAACGAGGAGCTGACCTCTGATAAAACGTGGCCGATCATTGGCGCGGGCATCGTTGGCGCGCTTACATATACTTTCTGCGATTCCCAATGGTTCTCGGCCGTAGAAGCGGAAGTATATTCTATGTCATCATTCTTCACAGCCATTGTTGTGTGGGCGATGTTGAAGTGGGATGTTATTGAAGACGAAGCAAAAGCAAACCGCTGGCTGCTGCTGCTTTTCTATATGATGGGTTTGTCGATCGGTGTTCACTTGCTAAACCTGGTAACAATTCCGGCATTAGCCCTGATCTACTACTTCAAAAAGTATAAACCAACGACCTGGGGCATCGTGGGTACCATGCTGATCAGTCTAATGATTATTTTCTTTATCAACGATATCATCATCCCCGGTCTTCCTTCAATCGCCGGGGGATTTGAAGTGTTTTTCGTCAATAGCCTTGGCTTACCATTTGGATCGGGTGCCATTTTCTTCACGTTGATCGTATTAGGTGCCCTGGTTTATGGCATCCGCTATTCGCAGCAAAAAGGGAAACCTTTGCTCAATACTTTCATGCTCGCAACCGCATTTATCCTGATCGGATATTCATCGTATGCGATGGTTGTGATCCGTTCGAATTTCAACACGCCGATCAATGAAAATGATCCTTCAGATATCATGAGCTTCGTAAGCTACCTGAAACGAGAACAGTATGGAAGCCGTCCGTTGCTCTACGGCCAATACTTTACCGCCCAGGTTGTCGGATATGATGAAGGGGATCCGGTTTACGTAAAGGGTAAGGACAAGTATGAAATTGCTGATAAACGCGTGAGCTATAAATATTCACCAACGGATCAAACAATCCTGCCACGGATCTGGAGTACTGACCCGGAACATCAGCGAATTTATCGTGAACAGCTTGGCCTGCGAGAAGGGCAAAAACCGAAGTTCGTTCACAACATGGAGTTCATGTTCACTCACCAGATCGGCTGGATGTACATCCGCTATTTCCTTTTCAATTTTGCTGGCAGGGAAAGTGATAATCAAAACGGAGATTGGTTACGACCATCACAATGGTTTGAGGAACTACCACCGTCACTTGCTGAAAATCACGGTCGAAACAATTTCTTCATGATTCCATTTTTAATCGGACTCGTTGGAATTTTCTACCAGTCGGTAAACAACACAAAGAATTTTGTCGTGATTGCATTGCTGTTTATTCTAACGGGAGTGGCGCTTGTCGTTTACCTAAACTCCCCTCCCACAGAGCCGCGCGAACGTGATTATATCTACGCTGGTTCCTATTACGCATTCGCGATTTGGGTGGGCCTCGCAGTCATTGCACTCTCCGATTGGCTCAGTCGTCTGACGAAAAGTTTAAAAATTTCCGGAGTCGTTGCGACGCTACTGTGTTTGACTGCACCTGTATTAATGGCCAAGGACGGGTGGGACGATCACGACAGATCAAAACGCTATTTTTCAGTAGACTCCGCCGTAAATTATCTTCAGTCGTGCGCACCGAATGCGATCTTATTTACAGGAGGTGATAATGACACTTTCCCATTGTGGTATGCGCAGGAAGTGGAGGGTGTGAGAACAGATGTGCGTGTAATTGTACTTAGCTACTACAACACGGATTGGTACATCGCACAAACAATGCGACAGACGTACGAGTCAAAACCATTTCCGTATACGCTTACCTTACAGAACTACAGGCAAGGTGGACCGAATGATTACCTCCCGTACTACGATGCAAAGATCAAGAACATCGATCTTGAACAATATCTTGACTTGTTAAAGAAAGATCATAAAGGGCTTCGATTATATCAATCGGCAAATGCATTACCAGCAAAGGAAATCATTCTGAAAGTTGATGTTGAAAAAGTGAAGTCTCTTGGCATTGTGCCAAAGTCCCTCGAAAATCTGATCGTGCCTGAAATGAAACTCCGTGTGAAAGGAAACGGACTCGAAAAGAAAGACCTCGCTATGCTTGATGTGCTTGCTACCGGCAATTGGGAAAGACCGATGTATGTTAATCATACTTCCTTAGCTCAGTTCAATGTCGATCTGACAAAGTTTGTTGTTCAGGAAGGTAACGCATTCAGAATCCTACCTGTTCTGAATCCAAATCCAGATGTTGATCTTGTGAATACCGAAACCGCGTTTGAGAACATGGTGAACAAGTTTCAATTCCGCGGCCTCGATGATCCGGAGGTCTATTACAGCCAGGATTACAGAAGCTTTGTGCAAAACCATCGCAGCAGTTTGAACACCCTCGCCGAAGCATTGATAGCGGAGAACAATCCAGCAAAAGCGCGCGACGTTTTGATGCACAGCCTTACAAAAATGCCAGATGCAGGCGTACGCTATGATTACACAAACGCACGTATGGTTTCGTTACTGTTCGAGGTCGGCGAAAAGGAAAAAGCGTTGGAGATTGTAAATTTGTTGACACCGCGTCTGGATGAACAAGCTACTTACTACCTGGCGAAAGGTGAATACGGACGCGATCTGCAGGTGTCATTGATTATGATGGGCGAGCTGCAACGTGTACTCTATGCGTATGGCGAGTCTGACCTGGCGAAGAAGATTGAGGATGCATATACGAAACATGCAGAGGCGTTTCAGAACCGTGGGTTCAACCGATAGACCCTCGCTGAGTTAAAATATTCATTAAGAGAAATAGCATCTAAATGATGCTATTTTTTTGACTCAAATAATATAGCCCGGATTTACACGGACCTTTCGTGTTCACTAGCGGGGAATGTGTTTCATTCAATGTAATTATCATTCCACCCCTTCGAGGCGGGGCAATACACATAACGCCATGGGCGTTGCCACCGCTGGGAAATGTCGCCCTGTCAGGACTCGGACGCGCGTTAAATTTAGGTGACTGCATGGATGTCTTGCGAGCCAATCATTTTTTGGATCCCGAAAAAATCAGATCCAATAGAGTTAACCAACTTGAACAACGCGACACCGAAGATTCACCAAGTCGAACAACCGCAGCTATGCGCGTGAATAGAAATCTCGGATGGCACGCGTCACCTCTTCCAACTCTTCGGCTCTCATGCCAATCCATAACGGAAGACTTAAGCTCGTCCTTGACAAATCTTCACTAACGGGAAAATCACCCTGCTTATAACCAAGCGCAGCATAAGCTGGCTGTAAATACGGCGGCATCGGATAGTGAATCGCCGTTTCAATTCCGCTCACGTCTAGAAATTTTTTCAAGTCATCTCTTCTCTTAGTACGAACAACGAAAAGGTGAAATACATGCCGACACCGCGGTGAAGAATATGGCAACACGATATCACCCACACCGGTGAGAGCGTCAATATAGAATGCAGCCATCCCGCGGCGCTCATTAATCCATTTGTCAAGATGCTGCATTTTCAAGTCCAACACGGCAGCCTGCAATTCATCCAACCTCGAATTAACACCCAACACCTCATGGTGATGTTTTTCAACTGAGCCGTAGCTTCTCAGTTTGCAGACTGTGTTGTAAATCACTGTATCATTCGTTGTAACCGCACCTCCATCGCCACACGCTCCAAGTATTTTGCTGGGATAAAAACTCGTTGCATTACAATGTCCGAAGCTACCAGTTCGTTGACCATTGAACGTCGCTCCGTGCGCCTGTGCATTGTCCTCGATTATCTTCAAATCACTTGCGCGCGCTATTTCGGCGATCTTGTCCATCTCACATGAAAGGCCGTACAAATGAACCGGAATAATTGCCTTCGTTCGTGTGCTAATTACACCTGCAATTTTGTCAACATCGATATTACCTGACAATGGATCAGCATCGACCGGAACGGGTACCGCGCCAACATGTGTTACCGCCAGCCATGTCGCGATAAAAGTATTGACTGGAACGATAACTTCATCCCCAACGCCAATATTCAGGGCACGTAATGAAAGCGTTAGTGCATCAAATCCGCTACCAACACCAGCAGCATATTTCGTTTGCGAAAAAGCTGCATAGTTTGCCTCGAAATTCTTTAGCTCCTCCCCTAGCACAAACCAGTTACGATCAGTAACCTGACGCATTACATCAATCAATTCATTCTCAATCATTGCATGCTGACGCTGCAACGAGAAAAAAGGAATCTTCGGCAATGGATGAGGAGTCATGAAGTAAGGTGTCCCGAAACAAAAAAGCTGATTATAAAATCAGCTTCCTGTTAATATAAAGATTTTGTTTTGTTTTTATAGATGAATCACTTCACCATACGCCGCTGCTGCAGCCTCCATAACTGCTTCACTCATCGTCGGATGCGGGTGTACGGATTTTATTATTTCATGGCCTGTTGTCTCCAGATTGCGCGCAGTAACAACTTCGGCAATCATTTCAGTGACGTTGGCCCCAATAAAATGCGCACCTAACCATTCACCGTATTTTGCATCAAAAATTACCTTAACAAATCCATCTGGCGCGCCGGCAGCCTTCGCTTTTCCTGAAGCGCTAAACGGAAACTTCCCAACCTTTATTTCATATCCGGCTTTCTTCGCAGCCTCTTCAGTGTATCCAACAGATGCAATTTCAGGAGAGCAGTATGTGCAACCAGGAATGTTGTTGTAGTTAAGCGGATGCGGATTTAAGCCTGCAATCTTTTCCACGCAAATAATTCCTTCCGCTGATGCAACATGTGCTAATGCCTGGCCTTTTACGATGTCACCGATTGCGTAGACGCCTGGAACATTCGTCTTATAAAAATCATCAACGATAACTTTTCCTTTTTCGGTTTTAACACCGACTTCCTCAAGCCCGATTCCTTCAACGTTAGACGAAACGCCTACAGCAGACAACACCACATCGGCTTCAATCTTTATCTCACCAGATTGCGTCTTAACAGTTGCGACACATCCTTTTCCTGACGTATCAACTTTCGTTACCTCTGCATTGACATGGATAGTCATGCCGGATTTCTTGAAAGATTTTTCGAGCGCCTTCGAAACTTCTTCATCTTCTACAGGAACAATTCTCGGCAGAAATTCAACGATCGTCACCTCTGTTCCAAGTGTATTGTAAAAGTAAGCGAACTCAACGCCGATAGCGCCGGATCCAACCACCAACATCTTCTTCGGTGTTTTATCCAGAATCATTGCTTCGCGATAACCGATGATTTTTTTACCATCGATTTTCATCGCCGGCAACTCGCGCGACCTTCCTCCCGTTGCTAGAATAATATTCTTAGCCTCGTAATCGGTTTTCTTGCCACCCACCTCAACTTCAACCTTTCCACCTTTTTTCAGCTTCGCAAATCCTTCAATTAAATCAATCTTGTTTTTCTTAAACAGGAACTGAACACCTTTGCTATTGCTCGACGCCACATCCCGGCTCCGTTTTACCATCGCTCCCAAATCAGCTTTCGAGTCAGATACTTGAACACCATAATCCTTCGCGTGCTTGATATATTCAAATACGTTAGCACTCTTCAACAATGCTTTCGTTGGAATACAGCCCCAGTTAAGACATATACCACCGATTTCAGCCTTCTCAACAACACCAACCTTCATTCCCAGTTGGGAGGCGCGGATTGCTGCAACATAACCGCCCGGACCACTGCCGACCACGATCAGATCATATTTTGACATAGCGTTCGATTTAAATTCGGTGCCAAAGATAACCGCAGTTTTGCAATAAAAAATAACCTTTCGGGTCTTTACCTGAAGCTTAGAAACTGTTTCCAAAGAAAAATATCCACTCCCTGCTATTTTCGAATATTTGTAAGGCGATCGGTAGCAGAAACGAATGAATTCTTATTTTTGGCATCCATAAATTGCCAGGAATCATTAATACATATCTATGAAATTACTTCAGGGAAAAACGGCACTGGTTACAGGTGCTTCAAAAGGTATCGGAAAAGCAATCGCACTGAAATACGCCGAGCATGGCGCGAATGTGGCATTCACTTACCTCTCAAGCGTTGAACAGGGTCAGGCGCTTGAAAAAGAGCTGGCCGCGAAAGGAATCAAAGCGAAAGGATACCGCTCCGATGCTTCTGATTATACCCAGGCAGACAAGCTTATTAATGATGTGATTGCCGATTTTGGAACGATGGACATCCTGGTGAACAATGCCGGGATAACAATGGACAACCTCCTGCTTCGGTTAAACGAAGAAGCGTGGGATCGTGTCATCAACGTGAACCTTAAATCATGTTTTAATACAGTAAAGGCTGCTACAAAACCAATGATGAAACAAAAGAGCGGTGTTATCATTAACATGACATCGGTTGTAGGAATCAAAGGAAATGCCGGCCAGGCAAACTATGCCGCTTCAAAATCAGGAATTATAGGATTTACAAAGTCTGTAGCGCTCGAGCTCGGCTCTCGAAACATTCGCGCGAATGCAGTCGCGCCTGGGTTTATCGAAACCGAAATGACTGGCAAACTTGATGAAAAAACGGTAGAGCTATGGCGCGACGCAATTCCACTTAAGCGCGGTGGCCGTCCCGAGGATGTCGCAGACGCTTGCGTATTCCTCGCGTCAGACCTGTCGTCGTACATCACCGGACAAGTGATCCAGGTTGATGGCGGCATGCTGACCTAGTAAGCACCGACGATCTCAATAACATTATCTTTTTTCTTCGCTGACTTTTCGTGAAATAAGGCTATTTTTATATATGGCCTATTTTGCACCTGCCAAACCTGCACGATTTTTATCGCAGCCAGCTTGCTCTGTTCGCTTGATCATCAGACTGCGGCCATTATTTTTTTGTTCGGGACGAAATAAGTGACGTGTATGGCCGATGCTATTAAATCAATGACCGGGCTCCTGCGAAAGACGTTTGAAAAGAATGCGTGGCATGGCCCATCCGTTCGCGAAGTGCTGGATGGAATTCCTGAGAACGCAGCATTTGCAAAACTCCAGGACACTCACAGCATCATTGAGTTGGTTGCGCACATGCATTCATGGCGCGAGTTTGTAATTCACAAGCTCCAAGGTGATTTACATTACAGTGTCAACGATGGTCAGAATTTCCCTGCAGTTAGTAATTGGAACGAGGTGAAAGAAAAGTTGTATCAATCTCAAGAGAGATTAATGAGCGCGCTCGAATCATTTCCTGAGTCGTCTTTAATGGAACTGGTACCGCATGCTTCACACAAATACACATATTACACAATGGTTCACGGCATTATCCACCATGACCTTTATCACCTAGGGCAGATTGTCCTGATCAAAAAAGCAACAGAAAAATTGTGAACGTTGAAACAGGACACGATATCACCCTCATGGAAGGCTACGACCTGCTAAAAACTGCTTACTCGAAGCGTGTTAACGATCTTGATGCGAGTGTTGGGTTAACCAAGCAAGCGATTGCCATTGCGGAAAAAACAGATAACCGCGAATTAAAAGCCCACGCGAAAAATCACCTGGGACTTTTTTACATGATCGTTGGGAAGTTTGATGAAGCAAAGGAATGCGCGAACGAAGCATTAATCTATTTTGAGACGAATGAAAACCTGAAAGGCATCGCCGATGCGAAGTATACGATAGCTGGTGTTTATTATAAAACAGACGACTATCATCTCGGTCTCGAATATCTGCTCGACTGCCTTAACATCTACAGAAAATTCAACGATCATTTTAACGAAGCCCGTGTTCTCAAATCAATGGGAACGATATACGAGTATTTCGGTGATCAGGAGAATGCTATCAGAGCATACCTTCGCTCCATCGAGGCAGGAAGGCTAGCGAACGATCCAAACCTGGAATCAAATGCATACAACCCTCTGTCAGGGATTTATGTGAAACGAGGCATGCACGACCTTGCGCTGACGACCATCGAAAAAAGCATTGCAATTAAGGAGCAGAGTAAGGATATCCGCGGCCTTGCATTTGCCTTGTACGGGCGCGGTAAGGTTTACATCAAAACGGGAAAGTTCGAGCGGGCAAAAGCCGACCTTGACAAATCTCTTTCTATACAACGGGAAATGGGCGATAAGCTCGGAGTAACGATGGCGTTAAATAAGCTGGGCGTGTTGTACTGCGAGCTGAAGAATTATTCAGAGGCAAAAACCTACCTGCTTGAATGTCTTGATCTCGCCGAGAAGTTTAAGATCAGATTCATCATTTACAAAGCCCTCTATAATCTTCATCTCGTTTCCAGGAATGAAAACAACGACAGGCAGGCACTTCATTATCTCGAAAGATACATTCGTATAAAGGAGTCCATTATCAATACGCATACTCATAACGTTATCAAAAGCTATGAGGCAATTTCAAAAGTGAAGGCGCTGGAGCATGAGGCGGAAGTGCAGCGAAGCAAGACTGAGATCATCGAGCGAAAAAATGCGGAGCTCGATTCTTTCTTCTATCGCGTTTCACACGACCTGAAGGGGCCCATCTCGTCGCTGATTGGCCTGCATAACCTTGTGAAGATAGACATCAAAGACGAACAGGCACAGCACTACTTCCAGATGTACCAGTCGCAGATCATGCGGATAAACACCATCGTGATGGAGCTTATCAACCTGACGAGGATGAATAATCCCGCAATGAATGTCATTCGCATCGATTTCGATTTACTGCTGCAGGAGTGCATAAATGCCTATGAATATCTGCCGCAATTTTCAAAAATACGTTTCATAAAAGAAATAGATCCGCATATTGAGTTTTACTCCGAATGGGCGATTGTCAATACAATCCTTCAGAATCTTATCGAAAATGCCATTAAGTATTCGAGCCCTGATCGTGAATCGTTTGTACGAATCGCAGTGAATGAAACCAATACTTGTATTAAGATCGAAGTAGAAGACAACGGTATTGGTATATCCCCTGATTATCAGGCGAAAATATTCGACATGTTTTTCAGGGCCAATGATCGCGTTGACGGCACTGGGCTTGGACTTTACATTTTAAGACGGGCCGTCGAGCGCCTGCAAGGGCAAGTCACATTCAAAAGTGAAGCACACTCCGGTTCCACCTTTTTTGTCACATTACCGCTGAAGGCAGGTAAAAAGCAACAACACGATTAGCCATTTGGAGCAAACCTTCCGAACACTTGTCAGTCGCTACGAAAAAATTTATCGACAAGTTGTTGCAAACCAAATTTTCCAATTCTACGTTTGTATCACCAAGTCGAAATAAGCACACCTGCTTTATCGATTTATAAAGAAGCGCGGAGAGACAGGCTCTGTGAAGCGCTAGCAACCCTCCCAAGATGTTGGGAAAAGGTGCTAAATCCTGACTCTGATCCGGAAAGTCCGGGTTGGGATATATAAACCGATTACAATGAAAAACATCATTTACACAATCGTGTCTTTCTTAGACCTGCCTGGTCTGAAAGTGCTGCTTTCCAGTTTATCAAAAGCATTTGATTCTTGTCATCAAGATAACAACATGTGCATGCGTCCATGTTGTTGTAGCTGTTAGTTGCTGATTTATCTCTGATCGCACACAGCAACACCATTGCACGCCTGCCTCGTGACAGGGCAATATAGGTCTGTAATGTCCGTATATCTCATGCATTTTCTTTAAACAATCAAAGCATTTTACTATGTCATTACAACGTTTTGAAACACTCCAGCTACATGCTGGACAGGAAATAGATCCAGCCACCGGCTCGCGTGCAGTGCCTATTTATCAAACAACTTCTTACGCGTTCAAGAACTCCGAACATGGCGCAAATCTTTTTGCACTAAAAGAGTTCGGTAACATTTACACACGAATTCAAAATCCAACAACTGACGTTTTTGAAAAGAGAGTCGCAGCGCTCGAAGGTGGAGTCGCGGCGCTTGCTGTAAGTTCGGGTCAGGCTGCCCAGTTTATTGCGCTGAATAATATCCTTCAGGCCGGCGATAATTTTGTAAGCACTTCATTTTTGTACGGCGGAAGTTACAATCAGTTTAAGGTTGCATTCAAACGCCTTGGTGTTGAAGCAAGGTTTGCTGAAGGTGATAACGCTGATGATTTTGAAAAACTCATCGACACAAAAACCAAAGCGATCTATCTCGAAACAATTGGCAACCCCGGCTTCAACATTCCCGATTTCGAAGCAATCGCGGCTGTTGCGCGCAAGTTTGATATTCCACTTGTTGTTGACAATACATTCGGTGCAGCCGGATACTTGTTTCGTCCAATCGATTATGGTGCGAATGTTGTTGTTGCTTCCGCCACTAAGTGGATCGGTGGTCACGGCACTTCGATCGGCGGTGTAATCGTCGACGGCGGAAATTACAACTGGGGTAATGGCAAGTTTGTACAATTCACGGAACCAGCCGAAGGATATCATGGCTTAAAATTCGCGGAAGTGTTTGGCGAAAACAATCCATTGGGATTACCAAACATCGCGTTCATTATCCGCGCACGCGTCGAAGGCCTTCGGGATTTTGGAACTGCTGTCAGTCCATTCAATTCTTTCCTTTTCCTCCAGGGGCTGGAGACGTTATCACTGCGTGTTCAGCGATCCGTCGACAACGCGTTGGCTCTCGCGCAATGGCTCGAAAACCATCCGTTAGTTGAGAGTGTTAATTATCCGGGATTGCCGGGAAGTACGTATCATAAGCTGGCAAAAAAATATTTGCGAAACGGATTCGGTGGTGTGCTCTCGTTCACTTTGAAAGGGACGCAGCGTCACACAACGCAAGTTGTTGACAATCTTAAACTGATCAGTCATTTAGCAAATATGGGTGATGCAAAAACGCTCATCATTCAACCCGCGGCAACCACGCACCAGCAACTGACGAGCGAAGAGCAACTTGCTGCGGGGGTGCTTCCAAACCTGCTTCGCGTATCTGTAGGAATTGAACACATCGAAGACATCAAGGGCGATTTCGAGCAGGCATTTAAAAAGGTATTTGCAGGAGAACTCGTTGCTTAAGCATCAATATCAGATGGAGAAATCAGAAAACACTTTTCATTTCAACAAAACATTCAACCTGGAATCGGGCGATTCATTGCCCGGTTTCCAGTTGAAATACGTAACAACGGGAAGGCTAAACGTTGAACGCAATAATGTGATATGGGTGTGTCATGCACTGACTGGAAACGCTGACTTTACAGAATGGTGGCCGAAGCTATTCAAATCCGGAGGACTGTTTGATCCATCGGAGAATTTCATTATCTGTGCAAACATGCTTGGTGGATGTTATGGTTCAACAGGGCCGTTGTCAATCAATCCTGTTACGAACGTTCCATATTTCCATGATTTTCCCACGATCACTAACCGTGATATCGTCAATGCTTTTGACCTGCTTCGGCAATCACTCAACATCGAAAAGGTGAAAATTTTGATCGGTGGTTCCCTCGGCGGGCAACAGGTGCTCGAGTGGGCGATCAGTAAACCAGAAGTTTTTGATTGCATCATTCCGATCGCGTGCAATGCACAGCATTCCGCTTGGGGGATTGCCTTTAATGAAGCACAACGGATGGCAATCGAAGCCGATAGCACTTGGCCTGAAAACGATCCACGCGCCGGCGTGTCGGGTTTGAAAGCTGCGCGTGCAATCGGAATGCTCTCGTACCGGCATTACGATTCGTTTGTCAAAACGCAATCAGAAAAGAATAATCAACGCACGGACGATCTCCGAGCCAGCACGTATCAGCGGTATCAGGGCGACAAGCTTGCTAACCGCTTCAATGCGTTTACATATTATCGCTTTTCGAAAGCCATGGATAGCCACAACATTGGAAGGAACCGCGGAAGCGTTGAGGAAGCTTTAAACGCGATCACCGCTGACACACTTGTTATTGGCATCAACACCGATGTTCTTTTCCCGTTAGTTGAACAGGAGTATCTCGCGAAAAATATTTCCAATGCCTCGCTGGCGGTGATTGATTCAACCTATGGCCATGACGGTTTTCTCGTGGAATTCGATCAGCTCCATGAAATCATAAAACAATTTTTAAACAAAGTCGAAAACAATATTACTGTATGAAAAAGAAATTAAAGCTTGGTCTTTTCGGCTTTGGATGTGTAGGCCAGGGGTTATACAATGTGCTTCATAAAACGCACGGCGTAAAAGCTGAGATCAGACGAATCTGCGTCAAGACAAAGAACAAACCGCGGCCGGTATCTGAAAGTTTTTTTACTTACGAAAAGAACGACATTCTCAACGACCCTGAAATTGATGTTGTCGTGGAATTAATTGATGATGCCGACGTAGCTTTCGAGATACTCAAGGCAGCTTTATCCAACGGAAAGGCTGTTGTTACCGCGAATAAAAAAATGCTCGCTGAACATCTGGAAGAAATCTATGAGCTGCAGCAAAAATACCAACGACCTGTTCTTTATGAGGGCGCTGTTTGCGGTAGCATTCCCATCATCCGAAACCTGGAAGAATATTACGACAACGATCTGATCCAAAGCATCGAAGGAATATTCAATGGATCGACCAACTACATACTGACCGAAATATTTGAAGCAGGAAAAAACTATGAAGACGCACTATTTCATGCCCAGGAACTTGGCTTTGCAGAAACAGATCCAACGCTTGATGTAAAAGCATTCGATCCAAAATACAAGTTGGTCATTGCCATTGCGCATACGTTCGGGCTTTTTGTTAAGCCGCAAGAGGTTATCAATATCGGCATCGATCAGGTGTCAGCGCTTGACCTCAAGTTTGCACGTGAGAATAATTACGGCATTAAACTCGTCGCAAGGGCATTTAAGCAAGACAACAAAGTTTACGGATTTGTTGCGCCGCAGTTTATCACAAATCGACACCCATATGCATCCGTGCGAAACGAATATAATGCGGTTCAGGTGAAGGGGGCATTTGCCGAGAAACAGATATTTATCGGAAAGGGAGCGGGTAGTTATCCAACCGGCTCGGCGGTGTTGTCAGATATTTCAGCACTCACATATTCGTACGCGTATGAATACAAGAAACTACTCCAGGCAGACACGATTACGTTTAGCAATGAACTTTGCGCTGAAGTTTTTATCACATTCAACGATAGTATTTCTATCTCTGTAAGCGACTTCAAACGCTTTGACACGGGATATGCAGCAAAAGGACATCATTTTATGCGAGGGCTCGTTACCCTTGATAGGTTGAAGACGTGGTCCGGCATAAACGGTATTAGTATTATCCTGGCTCCGGATACTGATCTCATAACTTCCGAACAATTGTTCGAAGAACAAGTGCTATCGGTTGCATAGAACTTTTCTCAGTTAGTTTAGGGTTAGGACGGCTCAGACGGAGCCGTTCTTCTTGACTTTTATTCAAAAAAGCGTTATCATCGTACCCTGACATCTATTTCTTTGAAGAAAGTCATTACTTTTATTATTCTCGCTCTTTTCCTGTTCAATCTTGGAGGTTATTACATACTCTTTTGGGCTTTGCGCATACAGTCCAATAGCAACCTAATGATTAAAATTGAGACGGGTGATATCGCCGAATACCAGACTATCGAATTGAAGATTCCCATGGGGTTGCCGTATCCTTTAATCAACCAAAGAGGGTTTGAGCGGGCAATGGGAAAATTTGAATACAATGGGGAGTTCTACACGCTCGTCAAATCGCAATATAAAAATGACACGCTTTACATCGTTTGTTTGAAAAATCATGTAGAAAAAAGGCTGACGAAGGTGATGTATGATTACGGAAAACTTACGAACAACGCCTCCGATTCAGACAGCCAAACAATGTCATTTTTGAGCAAATTATCGAAAGACTATCACGAAACCCATACTCCAATATTGGCAGAACGGCACCCTCTTCTTATTAATCTGTCTTTCACTGCTTGCTCAAGCTCTATTCTTGACCGCCACCAAAAAATAATCTCGCCACCGCCGGAAGGGTAAGGTACTACTTATCTGACCGCGGAATTATTTCGCGGGTTATTTCTATTCTTTTACCTTAAAAATTCAAAAAAATGAAATCGTATTTATACGTTTTAATAATATTTTTCATCCTTGCGGTGAATTCAGAAATACATGCGCAGGGATGCGTTGCCGTAAAGAATATGTCGTCTTGCTCAATTGATACAGCTGCGACACGTGGATTTCAGGTTTCCATTAACTATCGATATTTTAAATCATACAAACATTTCCGCGGACGGCACGAAGAAGTAGAAAGAGTTCAGAACGGCACCGAAGTAATTAACAATGACAACTCAGCCATAATTGGCGTTACCTACACGGCAAACAAAAAGTGGAGCGCATCCATTGGAATTCCTTTTGTAAGCATTGACAGGTCATCATTATATGAACACTACGGAAATGGTTTGGACCGGAACCCGGATCAAAAACGTTTTCATACACAGTCACAAGGACTCGGTGACATCCGGCTGACGGGTTATTACAACGCCTTCCATACTTCTAAAATGAATGTCGCATTTGGACTCGGTGTTAAACTACCCACCGGTAATTACCGTGTAAAGGACTATTTTCACAAAAGAGATGAAGAAGGCAATGACTATCTTGAATATAAAGTCGTTGACCAATCAATTCAACTTGGAGATGGTGGCGTTGGCATAAGCACGGAATTCAATCTGAACTATAATTTCACACATCAATTCGGACTTTATGGCTCTGGTCTCTATTTGTTTAATCCCAGGAATACGAATAGCGTGCTGAGAAGCCAAAACCTTTCAGACGGCATCGAGAAATCAAATCACTTCTCTGTTGCTGATCAATTTTTGGCCAGACTTGGCGTTGTCGCCACCGCGCATGCATTTCAATTCGGAGCTGGCGGGCGCCTTGAAGGAATACCTTCCGAAGATCTTATTGGCAAGAGCGAGGGATTTAGGCGGCCTGGTTATATCTTATCGATCGAGCCCTCCGTGGGATATGTGCATTACAGCCATCGCTTCGGATTAAATTTACCGATAGCGTTGCTTCGTAGCAGAACTCAAAACACCATTGACAAAGAACGTACAATCATCACAGGAGAGCGGCAAAACGGTGATGCGGCTTTCGCTGATTGGCTCGTCTCTGTTTCCTACAGCTATACTTTAAATAAATAGCTTCCTCTGCAACACGACCAGGCAAAGGTCGTGTTGCAGTTCTTTGCTCATCAATCCAACTTTTTACAACAAACATGCTGTATATTCACACAAGAATTTATTGGCATGGATCTTACAATTTTTTTCTCGCCAGTCGACGAGCAGGTTTACACGGCAGCAACTTCCCCCTCATGTTTTTATAAGAGCATCAGTGTGTTCGCGGATAAAATGCCCGACTACAGGGGTGCGCACATTGCGATCTTAGGCATAAACGAATCCAGAGGCAGTCAGACTAACGAAGCCACATCAAACGGGCCCGATGAAATTCGTAAAAAATTGTATCAACTAAAACGGGGAAGCGGTAACTACCGGATCGTCGATTTAGGAAATCTTAATCCCGGCCATGACCTTGACGAAACCAACACGCGCATAAGTGAAGTAAGCCGGATGTTGCTTGAAAATAATGTTCTGCCAATTATAATTGGCGGGTCGCACGACCTCGATTACGGGCAATACATTGCTTACGAAACACTGGAGAAACTTGTGAGCTTCCTCAATGTGGATGCGTTCCTGGATCTGGAAGACAAAACATTTCCTGCAGAAAATAAAAAGCACATCAACAGGATACTCCTTCATGAACCAAACTATCTGTTCAGCTATACGCATCTGGCCTACCAAACTTACCTTATTGATCCGCTATCGGTATCGGTACTTGAAAAGCTTTATTTCGAGGCATTCAGAATCGGCCAGATTCGCACAAGTCTTACCGAGATTGAACCGGCGATCAGAAATGCCGACCTGATCTCTTTTGATATCACTGCGATACGATCTACTGACGCGCCCGGAAATGGTAACGCGCAACCTTTCGGCCTCACTGGCGAAGAAGCCTGCCAGATCTGCTGGTATGCTGGATTGAATGAAAAGCTTTCATCCGCAGGATTTTATGAATACAATCCTGATTTCGACGACGCACACAAAAAAACGGCGTCGGTAGTTGCAACCATGATCTGGTATTTCATCGAAGGATTCTATCATCGAAAAAACGAAACAAATTTCAAAAGCAACGACTTCACTAAGTACACTGTGTCGATGCCATCGGAGCCCGAGACAATTTCATTTTACAAAAGTAAGCTCAGTGAAAAATGGTGGATGGAAGTTCCTTACTTAAACGGACGGGAGAAATACGCAAGAAATAGTATTGTTCCGTGTAGCTACAACGATTACCAGATTGCCGTAAAGGGAGAAGTGCCGGAGCGATATATTACCACGGTTGCGAAATTGATTTGAGCAGTCGCGTCCCGGTGGGCTATTTGGCTGCTAGCATGGTGGGATGCAACATGGCCTACACAACATTATTGAGCTGCTCCTTGATTTTTTCGAGTTCCTCCTTCATCAATACAACATGTTTTTGAATTTCGGCATCGTTCGACTTTGATCCGATTGTATTGATCTCGCGCCCGATTTCCTGCGAAATGAATCCTAACTTTTTGCCATTGGATTGAGGCTCATTGACTGCCTGGATGAAATAATCAATGTGCGACTTAAGTCTTACTTTCTCTTCGTTTATGTCAAGCTTCTCGATATAAAAAATAATTTCCTGCTCGAGTCTGTTTGGATCAAACCCTTCTTCGCCAAAAAATGACGTGACGTTATTTTTTAATCGCTCACGAATGCGTGCAACTCTCTTTGGATCCAGCGCCTTGATGCTTTCAAGGTTCTGCTCAATTGAGATGCAACATTGCTTTAACATATTTCCCAACACCTTACCCTCGTCAACCCTGAATTGGTCACATTGCTTGAGAGCGCGTGTCAGCGCATCCTTGATTTTGAGCCACTGATCCTCTCCGATTGAATCATCCTGATTATTTTTAATAACATCCGGTGAGTTCAACGCCAGTTGAAACAATTCGTCGTATGGCGCAACAACTTTATCGGCTAACTTCCTGAGTTCCGAATAATACGCGGCGAAGAGATCCTCGTTGTATGTCTGCTTGATCGCGTTGTCGGAGATGCGTTCGTATTCAATGGCAACCGACACCTTACCTCTTTCAAGAATCTCGCTAATCAATGTTCTTACTTCAATTTCCTTCTCAGCAAATTGCTTGGGCAATCTCAGGTTAAGATCAAGAAATTTCGAATTGAGGCTTTTTACTTCAACGTAAATCTGGGATTGGCCATCATCAAGAGATTGCTGACCGAATCCAGTCATTGATTTTATCATTGCGTTGTTCGTTTAACAGAAGCTTGCAAGATGATGGTACTTTCTCAGAAATCAAATCCAAGCGTAAGGAAACCTCTTGGTTTACCAACTTCATAGTTCTCAACTGGCCATGCGACGTCAAACTTCACATAGTAACCAAATACAACAGTGCGCGCGCCAACCCCGTAGCTATACAACCATGGGTTTAGATAATTCTTAATGCGTGCGGTAATTGGACCCGATTTGATAACATCATAGCTTACGCTCGTTTCATCTGAGAATGGTGGCGAACCGGACCAGCTTGTCCCGATATCATAGAATCCGACAAACTGCAGGTTTCTGAAAAAGTTCGATGCTATCGGTCCGTTTGTCAGTGCTCTGATCAATGGAATGCGAAGTTCTGCATTCATCAGCATCACACTGTTTCCAAAAAGCGTTGCGTAATCGAAACCGCGCAGATTTGTTGCATACTCAACAAAAAGAACGTCCTGCGTTTCTGAACCGATGCCGAGTGGATTTCGCTCACCTTCACCAGTCACACCATCGGTAATCGTCCGGTTAAAGAGCCAGTTATTCATACCACCTAAAAGGAATTTTTTCGGAGCATTACCGAAATACGTTCCTGCAAACCCTCTGACGGCAAATACAATTTCCTTATATAGTTTCTGATAATGTCGCAGATCAACAGCCGCGCGGCTGAAGCTGTTCTCACCCGCATCAAGACCTTCGTAGTGTGTAAGTGAAAGTTTGCCACGCGTACCTTCCATCAGGTTCATGCCGGTTGTAACTGAATTGTCGTACACCAACTCTGTCTTAGCCCCAGCATAATAATGATGTGTCGAAGTGGCGTTGGGGGGACCAGCTGGGAAGGGTTGTTCCCCGAGATCGATGGAATACGTAATTGCCCCAAAAGGTTTTAGCGTAAGCCTCATCCGATCGGAAAAAGGGAACGCAACACCGAGCTCTAACCTGTGCATCGTGTATTTGAATTCATGCGCAGATGAATTTGGAGACCATCTGACCGCCTTCCGATCAAATCTGGCGCTGAAGTCAAGGAATCTTGGTAAGAACTGGAATTCAGCGAACACGTCACCTTCCTTGAGATCAAGCGTTGTCATAATACCACCGTTGAAACGGTAATTTTCCAGCATATCATTCATTTGTGTTTCCAGCAAAATGCCAAGCCCGCGCAGTGGATCTATAACGAGAGAAGTCACGAGGTTGTCGGCGCTGAATTTATTTTCATAGGGAAAAGGTCCGGTTATCTTATTCTTCTCCCTCGCCTTCATATACCGCGAAAGAAAAGACTCGCCCGCCTGGGTTTGTTTTTCAGCTTCGTCCTCAAATTGATAGTTATCAGTACTAACTGCATCTTCCTTTTTTACCGGCGTTTCTGCGAATTCGTAGTTGTCAGTATTTACAACCTCGACAGCAATTGTATCAGGCAATGCTGGAATAGTATCGCTTTCAATGACCGGCTCTTCAAGATTCTCTTCTTGCAGCGTATCCCGTTGAGCCTCCGTTTCTTTTAACCGCGCATTCAGGAGATCCTTAATGCTCATGTTTTTATTTTCTTCCTGTTTTCTTTTTTCGCGGACAACTCGCGCTTGTTGAAGCTCCTTCCTGCGCGTTGCCGGCGTAAACACTTGTCTGTTAAAATTGAAATCACGTTCAATGTATATCTGTTCTCGCATCCTGCGATTGCTCACAAAAGTGAGAATGTTATGTTGAAAGTTGAGGTCGTAATCCTTGATGCTGGTTGAGTAGTTCGTAACCTGCGTATAAATTCCGGATGAACGGTTGTATTTAAAGAGATTAACAATTCCCCGCTGATCTGATAGATAAAAGAAGTTATCGTTATCGAGCGCGATAGGCTGAACATCCTTGCTCAGCGTATTCGTAATCCGCTTCAATAAGTTCTTTGTTGTGTCGAGATCGTAAACAAACAGATTGTAGTTCTCAGGCATTTTTCCAAACTGCGGCTTCGTTAAGGATTTAAGCGAATCAGTTGGCCTGTTAGAGCTGAATACAATGCGGTTGGACCCTGGAATAAATGACGGATCAAGATCGTCATACAGATCATTCGTTAACGTGCGAACACGATCTCGCCGACTGCTAAGAAGATACAGATCGTTCTTACCATCAACATCCGCACTCAGGATCACAAGTCTTCCGTTGTCACTGAAATTGAGACTTCGGATGTTATTAAAACGATCAAGCTCTCGCGGTAGCTTTGAATTTGTTTTCAAATCATATAACCAGAAAACATATTCACCTTTTTTTACACCGATAACGCCGAGGGTATTGACATCAGCCCAGCTGATGAGCGGATGCGTATAGTCAACCCGTTGATTGATAACCTTCGTTCCCCCGGAAAGAATTGTTTTCTCCCGGCCGTTCTCCAGCGACCGGACTTTAACAATATATCTGCCGCGATCATTTACCGCATAGGCAAGATATCTCCCGTCAGGACTGATTTTTATCGTGGTGAATGAAGTTGTCTTGTTCTGAGGATTGGTGAAATATTTTGCGTCATCAGGTTTTTCGTATGATTGTGCTGTCCGGGATTCCATTTCAGAGTAGTATTCATACCATTCGTTCATCAACTGCTTAAATGATACACCCAGCGTAATCAAAACACTTTTTTCTTCGTTGCGCGTAATCCTCGTGTAGTTCAGAATATTTCCGACACTGCTCTTACCATATTTTTCTGCAATAAAATTCCAGACGGATTGCCCTGCGAGCGCGGCTTCAATCCCCTCCAGTCGCCCAATTTTCTTTACCTTTCTTCTGTTCATAACGGCACGGATATAATCGTCCATTTCCGTACTCCATCCTTTTGCCACGTATAAGGCTGCGCCGTCAACAAACCATTCCGGAAGATTCATGAGAATCGAGCTCTGAAAAATATCCTTCAAAGAACCACCGAACATCATTTCATCCACCATCAACTGTGAAATGCGCAGCAGTAACTCCTCCTTGAATTCCTGCGCAGCGCCAATATTGGCTACCTCCACATAAGGCTTGATGAATTCTGTTTCACCATTCACGTTAAAAACTGTCCTGTTCAGGCCAACATTACTTTGACGGAGATCGGTCAGAGAATTATACAGGAAAACTTTTGTTTTGAAATACGGTGGATAGCCGATCAGATCAGTAATCCGGTCGAACTCGGATTCAAGGTATTCAAGGGAATTTTGCGCGACCGCCCTGCTCTTCCCGTAATAGTAGACGTCAAAATTCTCACCGCTTAAATATTGCCAATCAAATTGTTTGTACTGGATCCGGTTTTTTCCAAAAGTCTCGGGCAGGTACTGACCATTCGCCACATAAGCGATATGTAGCAGTGATACGGTGAAAATTGTAAAAAATAAGCGTTTAAAAGACATATGACACTTGGGGAAGTCAATATAATGATTTATACCGAGTAACATCAACCTCTGAATTCAGGGTTGTTTTGCCGTCTAGCCAGTGAATTAACATCTCTGAAAAATAAGGTGCCAAACTGACGCCTTTGGTTCCTAAGCCATTGAAAATAACGATTCGTTCCGATTTAGGATGCGCCCCGATTATGGGCCTTCTGTCTACGGTCGTGGGCCTAATGCCCCATTCGTGCCCGGTCACTTCGAAACGCTGCGTATAAATGGATTGAAGTTTCATTTCTATTTCGTGCCTTCCATTTTCTGTGGTTACCGGTGTCGGATTCTTCAAAACATAGGTTGAGCCCACCCGCCAGTTCATTCCGTGCGGTGAGGGCACCATATAAACGCCCCGATTAACAATAACTTGCTTCGAAAAAGCAGTTTTTATTTCTAAAATCTCGCCTTTTAATGGCCTGATCGGAAGCCGACTAAACCACGGGTTGTGTGAAACATGCGCTCCCTCACAGAAGACTATTTTTAAAGCCCGAATACCACTGTAGGACACGCCTGTCGAATCAACATCTAAGCGCTGGTGATCAAAGTTTTCAGAAGTAAACGCTCCGTGATCAATGAGTACTTTACGTACCGCCTCCAGCATCACGGAAGTATCAATGAAACCGCAATATTTCAATAACAATCCACCGTGCGGATCGTTTAACTCAGGGAACACGGTGTTGCCGTAAATTTTTTCAAGTATTTCGCTATAAACGGGATCAGCGCTTTTAGCCATCCAGTCGTTCTGTTCGCTAATATTTGAGAATGGTCGATAGAGAGGCAGACTATAAAAGAAACGTTTGCCCGTTACCTGCTCTAACTCAGGATAAAAATCATGGAGATATGGAAAAACAAGATCCGTTAACCAGCTCTTAACCAAATTCTGACCAGTAACAGGATTAAACAATCCGGGTGCAACCTTCGTACAGTGATTATTCTCCGGCAGATCGATGACATGTATTCGCTTATTCCGCTTGAGCGCCTGATATGCAACCAACGAACCGGCAAGGCCCTGTCCTATAATCAGATAATCGACAATCTTTTGTGTTGGTTGATCCTCTGCCATTAAATAAAATTGGACGGATGCAAAAAAGCATTCTATTTTTGAAAGAAACTAAAACATGCTCCAAATCAAGTCATTTGTTTTTAATCCGTTTCAGGAGAATACGTATGTGTTGTATGACGAAACGGGTGAATGTGTGATTGTTGATCCTGGTTGTTATGAACCGTCAGAGGAGCTCGAATTGAAATCTTTCATCGATGACAATAAACTGACAGTCAAGTATCTCCTCAACACACATTGTCACATCGACCACGTACTCGGAAACTATTTTGTTAAGAACACTTTTGGCGTAAAGTTTTTGATGCATGCAGCAGATGAGCCGGTGCTTAGAGCTGTAAAAGTTTATGCTCCGAACTATGGTATGGTGAAATATTCGGAGACGCTCCCCGACTCATTTCTCGAGGAAGGTGATGTAGTTACATTCGGAACACAGGCATTGAAAGTGCTTTTCGTTCCAGGCCACGCACCTGGCCATATCGCCTTTTATCAGGAAGGCACAAGAACCCTCATCAGCGGCGACGTATTGTTTTATAACAGCATCGGTAGAACAGATCTCCCGGGTGGAAACTACAGTGTTCTCATCAACAGCATCCACCAAAAACTATTTACGCTTCCTGATGCTGTCATTGTTTATCCGGGGCATGGACCCGAAACAACCATCGGACACGAAAAAAAGACAAATCCTTTTTGCGCGATTGCATAACAAGCGAACTGATCCATGAAAAGACATCTACCGAATTTTCTCACTTGTTGTAACCTCGTCTGCGGTTGCCTCGGCATCGTTTTCGTACTCGAAGAACGGGCAATACCAGCCGCATATTTCGTATGGGCAGCATGCGTTTTTGACTTCTTCGATGGCTTTATCGCTCGATGGTTGAATGTAGCATCCCCAATCGGAAAAGAGCTCGATTCGCTCGCGGACATGATCAGCTTTGGCGTGCTCCCGTCCCTGGTAATGTATAAGATGCTCGAAAGTTCAGGAAGCTTTGAAGCACTTCCATACGCCGCTTTTCTGATCGCGGTATTTTCGGCACTGCGTCTTGCGATTTTTAATATCGATGAAACACAACGCGACAATTTCAAGGGACTTGCCACACCGGCAAACACGATCTTCATCACCTCGTTACCGCTGATAGCTGAAACAGCAGGAAAATGGCTCTACCAACCGGCAGTGCTTTTAGCAATAACAATTATGTTTTCATTCCTCCTCGTGTCGAGAATAGATATCTTTGCATTGAAGTTTAAAAACTTTAGCTGGGCAGATAACAAAGTCAGGTTTATTTTCCTTGGGATTTCGCTTTTGCTATTAATTGGACTTCAGATTGTCGCTATACCGTTAATTATAATATTGTACATCGTTTTGTCGTTAGCAGATAACGCTATTTCCCGTCAGGCAGTCAGAAAGTGAGTCGCAGCTATCTTCATCTGAAATTTTTTTTTCTGATTCCATTTCTGGCGTCACTGAATACGAGCGCCCAAAACATTGCTGATTTATCATCCGGAAAATGGCATAAACTGAAAATCACCAGCAATGGCGTGTATAAGATTGACAGAAATCTTTTCACCGCCATGGGATTCGACGCCAACAGCATAAACCCGCGCTACATTCGGGTTTTCGGCAACGGCGGAGGAATGCTTCCGCAACCGATCGCTATGCCACGACCGCTATTAACAGAAACTTCAATTCTTGTACAGGGAGAATCGGATGGCAAATTCGACGATGGTGATTACATTTTATTCTATGCCGAAGGTGCCGATAGCTACGGATTTGATGCAAAGCGATCCATTTTCCGGTATGAAAAAAATCTTTACAGCGACGAAAACTACTATTTCATAACAGTTTCTGATACACCCGGGGCAAGGTTAACAACCGCTGAAAATATTACCGGAAGTTATCCGGTGATCAGTGAGTTTAATGATTTCGCCTACCACGAGCTTGACGAACATAACGAACTTAGTTCCGGGCGAGAATGGTTTGGCGAAAAATTCGGCACAGTAAGCGACGTGAGCTTAACATTTCAACTCAGCAATATTGTTGCGGGCTCGGACCTGAAAATTGTTTCAGATGTAATGCTTCAAAGCTACGCACCTGCGACGTTTAATTTATTTTTGAATGGCATTCACTTAGCGGATCAATCGCTCGGCAGCATTCCGGCTGGCAGTTATTCAATCAAAGGACATGAGCGTCGCGATACATTTTTAATAAACGACGATCTGATCAGCGCAGCCGGAAGAAATGAGCAGGAAGCAAAGTACCATTTCACAAAGACGGCCGGATTTTCGCAGGGCTACCTTGATTTTATACTCGTCAATTGCCGCAGAGCCCTTCGGCTGTATGGCAATCAGACAATTTTCACCTCTGAGCAAAGTCTTGAAAATACCGTTTCAACTTTTAGCATTTCTGCAGTTTCAGCCAACACGAGCATTTGGAACATTACCGACATCTATAATCCTCAAGTCCAAAAATTTGAAACTACTGGAAGCAACCTGAACTTCAGTGCCGTTTCATCAACATTAAATAACTACATTATCTTTAACGATAATATTCCTGCACCAGCGCTTGCGGGTAATGTAACAAATCAGAATTTACGCGGATTACCTGCTGCGAACCTGATTATTATTACCCATTCGGATTTTGAAAGCGAAGCGCAGCGACTCGCGCAACATCGGCGAATCCACAGCAATTGGTCTGCTCACGTAGTAACTGTTGAGCAGATCTACAATGAGTTTTCATCAGGAAGGCAGGATATAACAGCATTGCGCGATTTCATAAAAGTGATTTACGATCAAGATCCGCAGCAACTCAAGGCTGTGCTTTTTTTTGGAAGAGGTTCTTATGATTTCAAAATGCGGGTGGCTAATAACACCAACTTCGTTCCGATATATCAATCCCGGAGCTCGTTGAATCCCCTGGAGACTTACGCATCTGACGACTACTTCGTTTTTCTCGAAGACCATGAGGGCAATTGGGGTGAGCGTCCTTCAGTGCAGCACCATACACTTGATGCTGGCGTCGGGCGAATTCCCGTAAGCACCGCCGGGCAAGCGCAAAATATTGTTGACAAAATTATCAAATACGAAACGCAGCAAAGATCCCACGGTTACTGGCGCAAAAAAATCTCATTCGTCGCTGACGATGGAAATGGCGTTGACGAATTCGACACGCTTCACCAGTACCACGCCGATGTACTGGCCAATATGATTGAAGACGAGCCCAATGGTCTTGACACAAAAAAGATCTTCATGGGAACTTACAAAAAAACCGTCAGACCAAATGGGGAAACAGTTGAACCGATGGCGGAAGACATCGAACGAGCGTTCGACGATGGCGCGGTGATCATTAACTACACCGGACATGGATCAGAAAAAGTATGGGCTGACGAACGCGTACTAACCGAGGCGTCGATTGATGAACTTACAAACGAATTCTTTCCGTTCCTGGTAACCGCCACATGTGAGTTTGGTCGCAATGATGATCCGTTTCAGACATCAAGCGCCGAACGATCACTTACAAAAAAAGATGCTGGCTCTATCGGCCTTGTTACCACCACACGTCCTGTCAATGCGTTTTCGAATTTTGGACTCAACATTGCCTTTTACAACGCATTGCTGGCAAAGGAAAATGGATTTTACAATCACATCGGTGAAGTCTTTCGTCAAACAAAGAATAACAGTACCAGCGGCGTCTCAAACCGGAACTTTACTTTGCTCGGCGACCCGTCCATGCACCTCGCGCTTCCACCATATAGCGTAAACGTTACGTCAATTGCTGCCGAAGATGGCTCGGATACTTTGAAGGCTCTTTCAAAGGTAACTGTAACCGGGCACATCGAAGATGTGAATGGAATCGTAAGTGGATATGAGGGCACTGTAGAAGCACTTCTTTTTGATAAGAAAGAAGCCTTTGAAACAACGGGACGAAACGATCCGTCATTCAAATTCGAAGCATGGAAGAATATTTTATTCCGCGGAAATGCTTCAGTTAAAGAGGGCGAGTTTAAACTGGAATTTGTCGTTCCTAAAAACATCAGTTATGCAATCGCAGAAGGAAAGCTTAGCCTGTATGCTTCGTCGGAAAGCTTTCCTCATGCGGCAGGGTTTAATGATGACTTTAAGATCGGGGGGACTGACGCCGCACCTCCTGCCGATACCGCGCCTCCTGAAATTAAACTATTTATCGGCGACACAACGTTCACAAACGGTGGTTATACAACCTCGGACACGTATCTGGTCGCACATCTAAAAGATAACAGCGGAATTAATATATCCGGCTATGGTGTCGGTAATGGTCTGATTGCCATTCTGGATGACGAAGATCAAACCTTTATTCTAAACGACTACTATGTCGCCGACATGGACACTTATAAGTCAGGGCGAATCAAATTTCCTTTACGAAACATCAGTCCCGGCGAACACCATATTACAATGAAAGTCTGGGATGTTTATAATAACACTTCCGATGCATCGATTACGTTTTATGTCACGGATGGCCGTGTAATTGTCGTTAATGAGTTCGCTGCATATCCCAACCCAATCGCGAACAACGCAACCATCTTTTTCAGTCATAACCTCACCGGCGAAGACCTCGAAACTACCCTGAGCATTTATACCCCTGGCGGCATTCTTTTGGGTAAACATGAAACTGTTTTTGAAAATGCCTCCACAAAGGTGGATCTGATCGAGATTGATAATGTTGACAAAAATCTGGCACCGGGCATATACTTTGCAAGGCTGGTTGTGCGTTCCCTGTCGAATGGCTCCAAAATGGAGAGGCTAACCAAGCTTATTATTTTGAATTGATTATCTTTAAACCCTTAATATCAGATAATGAAGTTTATTACAGCGTGCAGTATTCTAATAATTGCTGTTCTCCCGGTTTTCGCGCAAACTAATCCTCCTGATCCTAATCAGCCTCCTCAACCTACTCCGACGGATTTGGTGGGTCAACAACGCGCCATTACTACTGCAGTGCCTTTTTTAACTATTAGCCCTGATGCAAGGCGGGCGGCGCTTGGAGAGGCTGGTGTCGCAAGCTCGGCTGATGCAAACTCCACATATTGGAATGCGGCAGCGATTACATTTATAGATAAGAAATATGGTGGTAGTTTTAGCTATACGCCCTGGCTTGGCAAAATTGTCAATGACATGTGGATTTCTCAACTTTCAGGGTTTTATAAGATAAGTAAAGAAGAAACTGTCGCGGCGGCATTTCGTTACTTCGACTTGGGCGAAATCAGTTTTCGGGATCCAAGCAATAATCCGCTTGGTGACTTCAACCCAAAAGAGGCTGCCTTTGATATTACCTATTCCAGAATGCTGTCGCAAAACTTCAGCGTCGGACTGACCGGGCGATATATCTACAGTAACCTTACGGGTGCATTTTCTGGTGAGCCAGCCCAGGCGGGAAACACTGCAGCAGCTGATATTGGAATTTTTTATACCAAACTCATCCAAAAATCGGCCCGCGAATCGACACTTTCGCTCGGCGCTCAAATCAGCAACATCGGACCAAAAATCTCTTACACCGATAATGCTAACAGAGATTTTCTGCCGACAAACCTGAAAGTGGGGGGTGCATATACGGCCCAGGTTGACATGTTCAACAGCTTTACATTCCTTCTAGATTTCAATAAGCTTTTAGTACCAACTACTGATAAGGATAAATCATTATTGAGCGGAATGTTCGGATCCTTTACCGATGCCCCTGATGGCGGAAGCGAAGAGCTAACGGAGATAATGACCTCTGCCGGTATTGAATATTGGTACGACAAAACTTTCGCCGCCCGTCTGGGATATTTTCATGAGGCAAAAGATAAAGGCAACAGGAAATATATGACCGCGGGAGTTGGATTCAGACGAAATAATTTCGGCGTCGACGTGGCTTATATCGTGCCCACCAATCAACGTGAACATCCATTAGCTGAAACACTACGCTTTACAATTTTTATGCAGATTCCGCTTACCATTGAGGATGACGAATCTGTTACAGATTGATGCTTGATCGAAAAACACCTCCGCCTTTTACACACGATACAGGGTTCAAACTTTTGGAGCCTGTCCGGAAAACGTTCCCTAATGGTATCGATATATTTTTTGTCTCGGGCGGAAAACAGGAAGTTCTGAAAATAGAAGCTGTGCTTCGGGCAGGGCGTTGGTTTGAAACGAAAAAAGCATGCGCGCAATTCACAGCGAGTCTCCTTAACAAGGGAACATCCAAACGTTCAAGCTTCGAAATAGCGCAACTCTTTGATAAATACGGTGCGCATCTCGAAATCAATCCCGGTCACGATTACATTTCCGTTGCCGTATACGGATTGACCAAACACCTTGAACCTGTCTTCGATCTCTTTTGTGAAATTCTGACTGAAGCATCGTATCCTGAGAAGGAATTATCCCAACATCAATCAGTGACGATTCAAAACCTGAAGGTAAACCAGGAGAAGACGAGTTACATTGCATCACAATTGTTTCGGAAAAAACTTTTCGGAAGTGATCACCCGTATGGCGTCGATGTCCAGGAATCGGATATTCTCGCATTAACAACGGATGACCTCAAACAATACCACGGACGGTTTTTTACGAACATGAGTTTGTTCGTTTCCGGTATGATTACTCCGAATGCACAAACAGCAATTTCCGATAGATTTCAATCCTGGAAAACACTGGCTGTTGAAGCTGACCCGACATACCCTTTGATGACGACGCAGTTTAATGAGCACGTTCAAAAAGAAGGAGCTGTTCAGGCTTCACTGAGAATGGGGATGCGAAGCATTCAAAGAGATCATGCCGACTATGCTTCTGTAATATTTGTGAGTCATATTCTGGGCGGGTACTTTGGGTCGAGGCTTATGAAAAATATCCGCGAAGAAAAAGGGTTGACCTACGGAATTTACGCGTCACTTCACCCACTACAGCGCGATGCATATCTGGTAATCGGAACGGATGTAAACAAAGAAAATATTCATCTAACGATCGATGAAATCCAAAAGGAACTTCGTCTGCTGGCATCCTCGCCGGTGGCGGATGACGAATTGTCGACGGCCAAGAATCACTTCATTGGAAGTTTGCAATCAGAGATCACGACGCCATTCGCTCACACCGACAAGATAAAGACAATCTTTCTCGGCAACCTCCCCCAAGACTATTATCAACGAATCATACGTGAGATAACTTCACTTTCAAGTGATGACATCATGCGAATCTCCTCAGAGTACTTTTCGGCTGATGATTTTTCCGTCGTGTCCGTCGGCTAACCAAGAATCTTTTTTTCGATCAATGCAGCCTTAAGCTGCGATGGGTTTTGGAAGTGAATGGTCTGAAGACCGAGTCGTTCGCCAGTTTCAATGTTTCTGATATTATCATCGATGAACAACGATGACGATGGGTCGACATTGAAGCGTGAAAAAAGAGTGTGATATATTTCGGGGAAAGGCTTACGCGTATTTTCTTTTCCAGAAACTACAATTCCCTCAAACCAATGAAGGAATTCAAAATTTTCGAGCGCCCATGGGAAAGTTTCAGCAGACCAGTTGGTCAACGCATACAACCTGAAAGTTTTCTTTTCCTTTATCTTGCCAAGAAGGTCAACCGACTCCATAACCGGTCCTCGGATGGTTTCCTTCCATCGGCCATACCAAGCAGTTATTGCTTCCTCCCACTCCGGGTAGGTTTCAACAAGTTCCCGCGTTGCCTCCTCGAATGAACGCCCGGCATCCTGCTGATCATTCCATTCAGCCGTACAAATATTATTGAGAAACCAATCGATCTGATCTTCTTTTAAAATCTTCCTATAAAGATATCGCGGATCCCAGTCGATCAAAACACCACCAAGGTCGAAAATGACTGTATCGATCGGTTTGAGATTCATTGCCTGGCAACGAGTAATTTTTCAACCCGATCGGCGAGCAACTCGGGCGTGATACGCGTCAGACACGGAAATCCACCGACATAACAGCTTTCACGCCCGTAGACCGAGCATGGACGACATGGCAATTGCTCCCGACTTACTTGTACGATGTTATCAGATGCAGCACCAAATGGACTAAAGCCAACATCTGGATGTGTACCGCCCCAGATTGAAAGAACGGGCACCCCGGAAAGAGATGCAAAGTGCATGTTTGCCGAGTCGATGCAAATCATCAGATCGAGTCGACGCATGATCGAAATTTCCTGCCTCAGTTTCAACTGTCCCGCAACCACAATGCTATTATCCGGAAATTTCTTTTGGATGTTCTCGAGTGTCTTGACTTCCTTCTCCCCGCCTCCAAACAAAAAGAATTTAACATCACCCTGTGCAAGAATATGCTGCATCACGAGCGGATAATTTTCTATTGGCCAGATCTTGCTTGCATGCATGGCAAACGGAGCGATACCAATCCAACGTTCTTTCTTAATAATCTCATTTTTATTAAGCCATTCTGCGGCGGCAGTCTCAATTGCTTCATTCGTCGAGAAGTACGGAGCACTTAATAGGTTGAACGGATAGCCTGCTTTTTCAAACGCCTGCATGTAACGAACAACAGTATGTCGCAACGGCGCAGTGATCTTTCGTTCTTTTCGCGCGAAAGCTTTTTTCTCCTGACGGCCTTTCTCAAATACAAATACAGGTGTACCAAATATTCTAAAGAACGTTCGAAGAATCATTGTTCTGATATGGTCGTGCACATCGATAAATGCTTCATAGCTCCGGCCCTTCTTCATCAGTGTCTTGAAAAGCTCCAGCATACCGAACACACCGGTATAGGTATAGTCTACATCGGCGGGGAACACAACCACCCTTTCGATATCGTAAAAAAGGGGTGCGGTTTTCGGTCTTGTGACAACCGTTACTTCAACGTCCTGATACGTTGCTACGAGCGAACGCACAACAGGTACAAGGAGGGCAACGTCGCCCAACGCAGAGAACCGAACAACAATAATTTTTTTCAAAAAAGATTATTAAGAAGTAATATTTAAAAGTAGTCAGACTATTTATCGGAGTTTTGGTAAAGCATCGGATTAAGAGATGAATCATTATACATTTTCATCTGTCGATATACTTTAAACTTCCTTTTTCCGGCAAATATATCTTCGATCAATTCATCGTAAGCCATCCGCATGTCAGCGCGTTGTTCAAGAAGAATAGCCAGCTTTTGAGAACATTTCGCAAGATGATCTTCAGTAACGTCTTTCCGCAGCGTTTGTTCCTTCATGTGAAATATTTTCAGCATTAGAATACTCATGCGATCCAGCAGCCATGCAGGCGTCTCAGAGTTCATGCGGGAGCCAGGCAATGGTACTACGCTTTTAAACTTCTCCAGAAAATAGTCATCAATTTTTTCGACCAGATCCGTACGATCCTGATTTGACTTATCAATCCGACGCTTGATCAGTAACGCCTCATTGGGATTAATATCTGGCATTCGAATAATGTCTTCAAGGTGCCATTGTACAGTATCGATCCAGTTCTTTGCATAGAGCAGCGACTCAAAAGATCCGCTTGCGTAAGGATTCTTCACTATTGTATCAACGTGATCATGAACATGATAATCATCAATGCTCTGAGCGAAGATCTTATAACATTGTTCGGCGTTCAGCATAGTTAAGACTTTCGGTGCAATTTAAGTATTTTGCTGTTTGTAGGCTTTAAATAATGTCGTCACATCACTTTGTTAAAGAAGGGCAGGAACCAGCGGTTGTGCTTGTCGAGCCATTCAGTGACGCGGTTGCCGCCGTCCTTGAGTGGTCGCCCCTCGTGATTGGACTTTATGGAGCGATCGATAGCATATTAATTAATGGTTTAAAGGCGGACGTTGTCATTACCCCTCAATCTGCCCGCGAGGAAGTTATTAAAAAATTGCAACACCAGTTCCCAATAACATTTCTACACACCGACCAATCCGATCAATTGCATACCGCACTTCAATACCTCCAGACATTAAAGCAATATGCCGTGATGATCTGGGTCAATGACCCGGTCAGCTATTTCGACCGGGTTGCCCTCTTTCAGAATAAGCTTGCCATTTCAGTCATGAACGCTTCAATGAAATGGTCGCTGATCAAATCTGAGAGGTTTACAAAATGGTTCGCATCCGGCGAAAACCTAAAGCTGCACGGGAGTAACCTTGTTTACGAAGGGCTCGCAAAAATTGATAAGGAAACGTACCGTGTAAACATAACCGGGCCTGTTTCGATCTCATCCGACCAACACTTCTGGATTGGCGAGTCATTAAAATAATTTTCCCAATGGGATAGGGGTAAAACATTTCCGGATTGTCATAACCCAAACGCCGTAAAGCCGTAAATTACACCGCCACAATACAGGAAACGCGTGAATTTACCAGAACATGAGCTTTTACAAGCCCTAGCTGAAGGCGACATAAATGCGTTCGAGATGTATTTTAAGTCTTATTACCAATCGTTATGCAGCTATGCATGGTCGTATCTAAAGGATACGGAGGAAGCCGAAGAGGTGGTACAAAACACTTTTGTGTCGATGTGGGAGAAACGGGACACCCTTAATATTCAGACTTCGGCTAAATCGTATTTGTACGCAATGGTCAGAAATGCATGTCTGAATCTTATCAAACATCAAAAAATCAAGCAAAAATATGTAGGCGAAGAACTAGCGCTTGCAACTGATGGATATGAGTCAGTGACACATGAAGTTAGTTCGCGGGAACTTGAAGTCAGGATCAGCAACGCGCTGGAGACACTCCCTGAGCAATGCCGACTTGTATTTAAGCTCAGTAGATTCGAAGAATTGAAATACGCGGAGATAGCTGCGCATCTGAATATATCGGTAAAAACCGTTGAAAATCACATGGGCAAAGCACTGAGGTTAATGCGCGAACAATTGAAAGATTATTTACCGCTGATCATTACAACACTAACTGCATTCCTCTCGGGATTTTAAAGTGAAAGAGAACAATTACGATATCGAAGAACTGATTGGGAAGGTGCTTTCGGAAGAAGCCACCGCCGAAGAACGAATACTGGTAAGTCATTGGCGTGCCGCGTCGCCGGAAAACGAAAAATACTTTCATCAGCTCAAAGCAATTTTTGAAAACACGAGTTTTTCAAAATCCAGTCACCGTTACAACGCTGACGCGGCGTGGGAAAAAGTTAAGAGCCGGATCGACAATTCGAAAGGTATACGCACGATTCCGTTGCACCCAGAGATTCAGCGATCAAATTTGTTCTTAAAAATCGCCGCATCGTTGTTGCTGGTTATTGGCGCCGCATACCTTTTTAACTTCTATCGAACACAGAATCACCCGGCCTCACTAGAGGTTATGTCCGATAACAAAACAACGGCTGACACCTTACCGGACGGAACAGATGTATTTTTGAACAGACGCACAACGCTCGCATACGAATTCGATAAAAAGAAAAATGCGCACGTTGTGAAACTGAAAGGCGAAGCGTATTTCAAGATAAGCCATAACGATGATAAAAAGTTTATTGTTGAAACTCAGGGGGTTTTCATCCGAGACATTGGAACATCCTTCAACGTAAAAGCGTACCCGGATTCTGATTTGATCGAGGTGGTTGTGGAAGAGGGTGAGGTCATGTTTTTTTCTGACACCGACTCAGGTGTATACCTAAAAGCAAATGGCAAAGGTATCTACAATAAGAAAACAAAAACGTTTACGGTTGCAGCACCCGAAGAAAATGTAACGGCCTACAAAACGCGGTTCTTTGTGTTTAGTGACATTGACCTCGCTTCCGCTGTCAAAGATCTCAATGATGTTTATGGCGAAAAAATAACATTAGACGAATCACTGAAGCGCTGCAGGGTCACCGTAAATTTCAATGATGAATCTATTGAGGAGATTGCAGCCATCCTTGCTGAAACACTCAATCTGGAAGCAGACAAACGGAATGGCATTATCCATTTGTACGGAACAGGATGCGAGGAACAATGAAACGGCTGCTGACCATCCTCCTTCTTTCCACGGGTGTTTTTTTCTCCACCAGTGCGCAAACACCAACGCCGTTACTTGAAAGAACCGTCGCGATCTCTTTTGATAATGAAAAGACGCGCGATGCGCTGAAAAGAATTGCTGACGCGGCCGGCTTCAGCTTCTCGTACAATGCATCGTTGTTAGACGAGGAACGCAAGATCACAGCTACATTCAGAAACGCTTCCGTGCGACAGATCCTGGATCACATATTTGAAGGAGCAATCGAATACAAGGAACGGCCACGCCATATCATCCTTGTGAAGTCAAAGCCTGCTTCAAAAAAAAAAGATGAGAAGACCGTAAAGGGATACGTTATTGACGAGTCGACCGGGAAGGGACTTGCGAATATTACCATCTATGACCCGATTAAACTCACTTCATCGCTCACGAATGAATATGGATACTTTGAACTTAAAGTTGACAAATCGATTTCCGCTGTAAAGCTTGCGAACCCCCAATACCGCGACACAACTATTTCACTACCTCGAAATGGTCGGCTATTAAATGTTCACCTGAATTTTGATAAAGAAAAATTCCGGACCCGCGCCGACACAATAAGACAGCAAATCAAAAGATTCTGGAAAACCAGAATACTTTACCCGAAAAACCCCAATCTCTTTAATGTCGATGATACGCTGTACCGGGAATTTCAATTCTCATTTGTACCGTTCGTTGGAACGAATCATCAACTCAGCGGAAACGTAATCAATGACTTCTCATTTAACCTCATCGGTGGCTATTCACTTGGCGTACGGGAGATGGAGCTTGGCGGCGTTTTCAATATCCAACGCGGAGATGCATCCAATGTGCAGGTCGCCGGAGCATTTAACGTCGTTGGTGGAAAGTTTTTCGGCGGGCAGGTTGCTGGATTATTTAATACGAATTACGACACAACGTATGGTGTTCAGGTAGCAGGTCTTGCAAACCTCAATTGGCAATCGGCGTCATTCACGAGTATCGCCGGCGTGTTAAATCTTACCCGCCAACGGGCAGGAGGCGTTCACATAAGCGGTGTCGGAAACATTACAATGGGCGAGGCGCAAGGTGTGCACGTCGGTGGCGTTTTTAATCTGGCAACAGAAGCCGCGGGGCCGGTCCAGTTCGCTGGCGTTATGAATTACGCAGGAGGGGCAAGTAGGGGATCACAGGCTGCGGGCGTTTTGAACATTGCCGCAAGAAACCATCGAGGTTCTCAAGTTGCCGGGGTGTTAAACTTTACCGGCAAGGAATTAACGGGATCACAAGTCGGATTGATAAACTTTGCGAAGAGGGTTAATGGAAGTCAGTTAGGGCTTGTGAATATTACCGATAGCGCCCGCGGGGTGCCCGTTGGATTGTTAAGCATTGTCTTGCAGGGCTACCACAAAATTGAGGTGAGTGCCGATGAAATTTTTTACACAAATCTCTCGGTAAGAACCGGCGTCAGAAAATTTTACAATATCCTTACCGTCGGAGCGAAACCTGATACGTTTGAAAAAGATATCACATACTGGACGTTCGGTTATGGTTTCGGCACCGCTAGAAAGTTATCAAACCATATCTTCCTCAACCTCGACCTCACAGCAAATCAGATCATGAGTGAACGACGGCCTGAACATCTAAACATGCTCAACAAGCTTTATGTTGGTGTCGATTTTCAGACAACAAAAAATTTCTCAATAGCAATCGGTGCCACATTAAATGGATACCTAACGAAGAACATAATTTCAGACAACCAGTCGCTATTTAGCGAATACATGCCAGGCTTGCTTTCTGAACATACGTTTGATGACGCAAATCTGAAAACCTGGATAGGCGGAAAAATCGGATTAAGATTCCTCTAAAAGAAAATCCGAGATCAGTTTTGCCAGCGTGGCTATATTTACCTTCTCTATGGGATGCGGCGTATCCTTTAGCAACATAAATTTCCCCTTTGGTAATGCACGAGAAACTTGTCTGGAGAATTCCCTGTCGGCCATGTCGTCAAGATCTCCCAACAACACGCATGTAGGACTTTCAATAGTTTGCAATTTCTCCTGATCTAATAATGGATTTGCTCCCAAAGCAATCATCATCTCTGCCGTGCGGTGCATAAGTAATCTCCAATCGTTAGGCGCATGCCGGCTTTCTAATATCCGGGCAAACGCCGGCACCTTTTCCATAATTTTTTCCGCATTCAACTTTTTTGTTTCATGAGCCGCAGATTCCGGAGACCAATCGAACTTTGTACCAAGCGTTACAATCTTTCCTATTCGGGATGGGAATTGACACGCCAGCCACAATGCAACGTAGCCACCCATACTGTAGCCAAAAATATCAACCGATGCGAGTTTCATCTTATCAAGGAACTCCAATACATCATTTCCAAAAACTTCAATACCGAATCTATCTTCGAAGGGCTTGCCTGAGTGTCCGGAAAAATTAAGCGACAAAACAGAGAAGCCCTTGTACGTAAGGGCCTCTTTTATTTTGATAAGTTGAAGATCACTACCTAATGCTCCATGCAGAAGCAAAACCGTTTTCATTCTTACAAGCTAGTTACAGGTTGGGGCTGAACAACCGGGCGCTTGCCCAATGCTTTGAGAAGTTTTGCATGACCAATTATTGCACCGATAAATGTAGGCTCTGATTTATAGGGTACACCAAATTCCTCGGCGGTTGCTTTTACTATTGGCGAAATATTGCGGTAGTGGACATGACAAATATTTGGAAACAAATGATGCTCAACCTGGTAATTGAGTCCGCCAACATACCACGACAGAAGTCGATTGTTATTCGCAAAATTGGTTGTTGTATGCATTTGATGAACAGCCCACGTATTATCCATTACACCGTTTTCATTCGGCAGGGGATACTCGGTTCCATCAATGACATGGGCGGGTTGGAAGATGATCGCAAGAATAAATCCTGCTATATAATGCATGATCACAAAGCCAACAAGAATCTGCCAGAGGGGAAGATCCAATACCATAAACGGAATAACAAATATGTAGGTGATGTAGATAAGCTTAGTAGCAATCAGGATAATCCATTCGCGCACAATAGAAGCTTTCTGCTTTTTCACCATGCCATCCTGATGATAACGTTGAAGGCGAACGAAGTCTTTAACAGTAATCCACACCAGTGTCATCAGCCCATAAAAAAACCACGCATACAAATATTGGAACTGATGCATTGTTTTCCATTCGCCATGAGGCGTCATACGCAGTACACCTCTTGGACTTATGTCTTCATCCACATCGTGAATATTTGTGTAAGTGTGATGTAGCACGTTGTGCTGAACCTTCCAGTTAAAGGCGTGGCCACCGACGAGGTTCAGTGAATAACCAATGAGATTATTCACCCAAAGGATTTTTGAATATGCTCCGTGGTTGGCATCATGCATCACTGCGAGCCCAATGCCTGCCATTCCAAGGCCCATAACGAGCGCAGCTAAAAGAAGGAGCAGCGGATGCGTAATCACTGATGTGAGAATCAGAAAATACGGAGTAAAATAAACAACGAACATGAATATCGTTTTGATAACCATATGCGCATTTCCATAGCGACTAACATTCGCAGATTTGAAATAGTCATTCACCCGACTATTGAGCGTAGAGAAGAAATCAGACTTTGCGGGTGAAAATCGAATTGAGCTGGTTTTCATAAATAGTGGGGTGATATCAACGAAATAAACTTGTTTTGAAATGGGTTTATCACTCGAAGATACTAAAGAAAATAATTACATAAACCGGCCTTTTGGCGATTTATACGAAGACCCTTTGTTCGTGATGTAAGGATTAAGGAAGTTCTGCAATAACAGTGCGGCCACCCTTGGTGATGTCCCCAATTTTTACGGTCACTTTCGCGTCGAGCGGAAGAAATACATCCACACGAGAACCAAACTTAATAAATCCAAATTCCTGGCCCTGCTCGAGTACCTGGCCTTCCTTAACATAGAATTTAATTCTGCGCGCAAGTGCGCCGGCTATCTGACGAAAAAGAATTTCTGCGCCATCTTTCATCTTCACAGCAACAGTGGTTCTCTCATTTTCTGTGCTGGATTTGGGATGCCATGCCACAAGATATTTTCCCGGATGGTATTTAAAAAAACTGATCTGACCTGATACCGGCATGCGATTCACATGAACATTCACCGGCGACATAAAAATGGAAACTTGCTTCCGTTTATCTTTTAGATATTCAGCCTCCAGCGTTTCTTCAATCACAACAACTTTGCCGTCGGCAGGTGCAAGCACGTGTTTTGCATTTGATGTAATACTAAAAACAGGATTCCGGAAAAATTGAAGAATCAATAAGTAGAAAATAACGCTAATGAGAATTATTGAATTCTGCAGTAGCGGGCTTTGCGGAAAGAAATAAAACAACGCCCAGTTTAGCGCAAAAAGAATTACCAGCAAAAAAAACAATACTGAGTGACCTTCCCGGTGAATTGTCATGATGTTGTGATTAGTAAAAATAAAAATGGCAAGCTTTTCAACTTGCCATACAAAGTTAGTTCATTCTGATTAAATCGAATACGCCCAATTGTGCTTTTTAATACCCGCCGCGATACTTATATGTCTTCGAAACCTTATCAATGGCAACCATATAAGCTGCAATACGCATCGGTACGTTATACTCTTTTGAGATCTTGTAAACGGTGCTAAATGCATCTTTCATGATTCTGTCGGATCTGCGATTAACGCGATCAGCAGTCCACTTATATCCAAGACGGTTCTGCACCCACTCAAAATACGAAACCGTTACGCCGCCAGCGTTCGCGAGGATGTCAGGCACTACCATAATGCCCTTCTCGTTGATAATCTTGTCTGCCTTGGAAGATGTTGGACCATTTGCGCCTTCAACAATTAATTTCGCTTTGATGTTAGGGGCGTTTGAACTGGTGATCACGTCTTCAGTGGCGGCAGGAACAAGTAAATCCACAGGAAGCGTTAGCAGATCTTCGTTGGTTATTTTTTCAGCACCCTCAAAGCCTTCAAGCGTACCTTTGTGCGCCTCACGATACTTAACCGCTGCCTCTATGTCAATTCCTTTGTCGTTAAAATAGGCGCCTGAAATATCACTGATCGCCTGAACAACAAGTCCGCGTTCATGTAAAAGTCTGGCTGCCCACGAACCAACGTTTCCGAATCCCTGAACAGCACAAGTTGCTTTATATGGATTGATCTTCAGCTTTTCCATCGCAGCCATGGCACTTACCATTACGCCACGGCCTGTAGCCTCGGTTCTTCCGAGAGAGCCTCCCAGGACGATCGGCTTTCCGGTAACAACGGCCGGTGTTGTCATGCCTTTGTTTCTTGAGTATTGATCCATGAGCCATGCCATTTCGCGCGGCCCCGTTCCCATATCGGGTGCAGGAATATCCTGATCAGGGCCAAACACATCAGCCATAGCCTGTGTGTATGCCCGCATTAATCGTTCAATCTCGCCAGCTGACATTTCGCGTGGGTTACAAGCAACACCGCCCTTTGCACCGCCATACGGAATATCAACAACCGCACATTTCCATGTCATCCATGCGGCCAGAGCCTTTACTTCATCGAGATTTACGTTCATGTCGAAACGAATACCCCCTTTAGAAGGGCCAAGGATCGTTGAATGAATGACGCGGTATCCTTCAAAGACTTTGATGGTCCCATCGTCCATTGTCACCGGGAGTGAGACGATCACCTGCCGTGCAGGATTCTTCAATACGTTATAGATTTCTTCTTCTAGTCCCAGGATTTGGGAAGCGACATGAAATCTAGACATCATCGCTTCAAATGGGTTCTCCCTGTCTTTCAGGGGAGCCGGTTCAATATATGCCATAGCGGATATAGTATTTCGACCTATGTTTTATCAAATGTTCTTTAAAAAATCGTACAAAAAAACACCGATCAAACGGTTGCAAAGCTATAGGTTTATCAGCGATTTCAGATGTAGAAAACATTAAATTCTTCAAAAATACTTGCGGCCGGTTTATTCTTTTTGGCGGAGGTAATTGTCAATAGAAAATTTCCCGGCTCCGTGAAATAAAAGGAATAATGATCCTGCCAACATCATCAATGCATCGAACGACTGCTCAAAGGTTAGACCGAGATGCACCACCAATAACGCAACCACAAAATTGACGATCATGATCACGGCGGCGACGCGAATCTGAAAGCCCAGAATGAATAGAATGCCACAAATAAACTGCGCATAGACAGAAAGCTGCGCAGAAAGCAGCGGAAATATGACATTATGCTGGCTGAGGAAATCCCGGAATTCAATCATCCGTTCCCAACTGAACACATTGTCCTGCGTTCCGTCAATCAGCCGCCATCCGACAATCACACGGATAAAAATTGCTCCGTAGTTCTTCCGTTGCTCGAAATATCGGTTGAAAGTGGTTAGCATGGTCAGAAAATCAGCAAGTAGGCAACAAGGAACGGAAGCGCTAGGAGCAATCCGTCAAAGCGGTCAAGAAATCCGCCGTGACCAGGCAAAACAGTCCCTGAATCTTTAATCGCTATGCTTCGCTTAAGTAACGATTCAACAAGATCGCCGAAGGTGCCGCAGACAATAATGATCGCCGCGATTGCAAACCAATCAAAAACCGAAAGGGTATGACAATAACGCGAAAGGCCATACGCAAATATCAGCGCAAGTAATGCGCCCCCGGCAAATCCCTCCCAGGTCTTCTTAGGCGAAACACGTGGAAAAAGCTTTGTCTTTCCAAGATAAGTTCCGGCAAAGTAGGCACCTGTATCCGTCGACCAAAGAATGAGTAATGTTCCGAGAACAATCTCAAAATTATATCCGCCCGATTTATAGGCAGCAAAATTCATTAGCGATACCGGCACCATAACATACAGCAGGCCGAGAAATGTAAACGCAATATTAGCAAACGGCTTTTTGTCATTGGCGCTGTAAAGCTTCGTGATGAATACAGTCGCCAAGAGCGGAAATAAAAGAAAGAAGAATGCTGGCCTGATATCGCCCCGGGCAATAAAAAAACTTAAAAGAAATATCACAACGCCGGTTAGCAATCCAAAAAAAGACTCCGGAATTATGTTATCTGCAGATACGAGCTTATAGAACTCACGAAGAGTAAAAAAACCTATAATAAAAAAAATCACCACGTACGCCCATTCGGTCATACACACACCCGTGATGATAGCCGCTGCCCCGAGAACGCCCGTGATTATTCGTTGCGTCAGATTATTGTATTTTCGGATTGCTTCTGTCACAGTGGATTAGTGAACGTTTTACGCTGATAGTATTTGTAAAAATAATAAAGTATGCCAGTAGCCAGTACCGTGCAGATCGCTACAACATTCAACGGCACCGCTTCAGGTTCTTCGAGATTGTAATCAACCGTTCCCTGCTGGTAAAAGTATAAGGCTAATACCGAAAAGCCATTGTTTACAAAGTGTGCCATCATCGGCAAAATAATATTGCCCGACCAGTAGTAGAGATATCCAAAAAGCGCTCCTAACAACAACCGCGGAACAAAACCAAAAAACTGGAGATGGATAGCACTGAACAGGATCGCTGCCAACCAGATCGAGACATGATAATTTTGTGTCAGCTTCTGAAATAGATTCTGAATGATTCCCCGAAATACAATTTCTTCGCCGACCGCCGGAAGAACAGCTATCACGATCATTGCAATGGCAACCTCGAATATCGAATCGAATTGCGTGAGAAACGCGGTCATTTCGGCGGCGATATCCTCCTTTTCACGTGCCCACCTTTCAAAGTTTTTTGCGAACTCCGGAAACTCGAACGAAGAATTCCAATCGATGAAGACCGAATTCACACCCATAAAAACAACCACCAGGACAATGGTTAAAATGATCGGAACAATATCAATCTCAACTTTTGTGAAAAGTATGGCCAGCGATTTTCGCTCCAGGTTCAAATACAGAACCGGCACGACTATAAGACCAATGAAAGTCGCAAACCCCTGAGTTATGTATAAGGGAAGTTTTATTGCCGGATCATTCACCGCCTGCATATCTGCAAGCATGTCCATCATCGAACCATCGTAAAACGGCATCGCGAAAATGAAACCGACAGTAGGCCCGACAATGACGAAGCCTAAACCAACCATCAGCAATATCAGCAGGAGCGAAAGAAGAGGATGACGCGAGTACTTGTTATCAGGCTGCAAGTCCGACATGTTCGGGAAATGAATTAACTTTGTGTTCCATTTGTCATCGCAAGAGACAGGAATCCGGCAAATATGGTGAAAATTGGGAATATAGAACTAGGTGATTTTCCGTTGCTATTGGCACCGATGGAGGATGTGAGTGACCCTCCGTTTCGCGCCGTGTGCAAAGAGGGTGGAGCTGACCTTATGTACACTGAGTTCATTTCGTCGGAAGGGCTGATCCGCGATGCCGCAAAAAGCCGGCAGAAGCTTGATATTTTTGAATATGAACGCCCGATCGGCGTACAGCTTTTTGGAGGAGATATCGGCAATATGGTTGAATCCGCCAGGATCGCCACCGAAGTCAACCCTGACTTGATCGACATCAACTATGGTTGCCCTGTGAAAGCCGTCGCGTGCCGCGGAGCAGGCGCAGCGCTCCTTCAGGATATCCCGAAGATGGTGCAAATGACGGCCGAAATTGTAAAAGCCACGCACCTACCTGTTACAGTTAAAACCAGGTTGGGTTGGGACGACAATACCAAAAACGTAGTTGAAGTTGCTGAACGTCTTCAAGATATTGGGATAAAAGCGCTGACGATTCACGGGCGCACCCGGGTGCAGATGTATAAGGGTTCCGCGGACTGGACACTGATCGGCAAGATCAAAGAAAACCCTCGTATGACCATACCGATTTTTGGAAACGGTGATATCGATTCCCCTCAGAAAGCTGTTGAATACAAAAATACTTACGGAGTCGATGGCGTAATGATCGGTCGGGCGGCGATTGGCTATCCGTGGATCTTTAATGAGATCAAACATTATTTGAAGACCGGCGAACGGCCAGCACCTCCAGAAATAACGGAGCGGGTACGTGCCACGCGCAAGCACCTCGAGTTTTCGATGAAATGGAAAGGCGACAGGCTTGGGGTCTTTGAAATGCGTAAACATTACACAAACTACTTCAGAGGGATTCCGGATTTTAAGCATTACCGTATGCAACTGGTCGAAGCCAACAGCTACAATGAGATCGTACAAATTTTGAATGAGGTCTCAGAAAGGTACTGTGAAATCACAGCGTAATTAGCGTTTGCCGTCCATCCTTTGAAGCACTTCCTTTGCTTGTTCCAGGTGTCGTTTTTCGTGTGTCACAATAATATCGAACGCAGTTTCCAGTTTGTAGACAATATTTTTATTAGCCGGAGATGAAATAACTGTATTTGCATCAACCAGGTCTTTGGATGAGCGAATCAGTTCCTTTAAAGCGTTCTGATGTTTCTCAAAACGATCCAGAATATCACCGTCGATTTTGCTTGAAGATGGTTCCCACGAAGGAAAGGTTTTCATTCTCTTCCGTCTATCGGGCTGTACCGATTGCAGAATCAATCTGCCCATGAAGTTGACCATAAACCCAATCTTGCCGATCCACGAAAGTGTAAACGTATTATTCCGGACTGATTCGAGAACGGGCAGGTAGGTATTATTGATCACGATCAAATGATCGATGTTCTGGGCTATGCTCCATTCCTTTGGCGACGGCTTCCAGTTTAATTGTTCTTCATTCAGCGAGTCAAACGCTTCCCTGAACAGGCGCGTTGTTTCATCGATCGGCTGCAGCCAACGTTCTTCCATCGTCATTTTCGTTGGATTATAATTTCAGGTTTCTAAAGCTCAGCCTCAATTTTTTCAACGAATTCGATAAACTCACGCCGTTGTTTCGTCGGAATGGTTCGCTGATAAAGAAGCGGCGCGTATGATTGCTTGAGGGTTTGCGACTTTGCTTTGTTATTGATCATCATAACGGTCCATATTTCATGATCAGTGACGGTCAGCCGAGGCGGTTTAAGATTCAACGAATCATCACTCAATTGCGCAATTGAAACATAACGTTGATCAAGAAGTGTTTTTACGGAAGCCGGATTGCGGACTTTCTTTTTTGTTAATTTTTTTACTTCCAGGTCGTTCGAGGCAGTCTCCTTGAATGAAATAGCGACCTTAAAAACCGATTTCCCTTTAAAACCAAGACCCCTGATATGCAGGTCATCCCAGTAACTGGCTTTATCAATAATCAGCACACTATCGAAATAGGACGTGCGGTTAAGAAGCTCGGTTAACATTTTCGCTTCCTTCAGCGTATGCGGAGTATGCTGAGCCGACAAGTTCAGGCTGAGAGCAATGGCAAAAAGGAATGGGACGAGGCTTTTCATAGGTTAGGCAAGGGTATGTGATCGGACACAACGAGATCACGAAGATACGGAATTCGACAGCCGCCCCCTAAATCCTAAAGCAAAAGTTAGCAAGAATTAGTAGTTGATTTCATTGGCATTCTTCAATCTTTGCACCCGATTATTAACGTATGGCAAACGATCCGAACCGCCCGCAGGCGATATTTCTTCTTATTCTACTTGCACTTATCTGGGGAACATCATTCATCCTTATTAAAAAAGGTCTGACGGTTTTTTCAGCACCCGAGGTTGGCGCAATCCGTGTGATGGCAGCGTCAGCCTTTCTTTTGCCGTTTGCCTTTCCGGCACTGGGGCAACTCCAAAAACATCATTATGCGAAGCTCATCTTCTCCGGCATGATGGGTATCTTCATACCAGCCTTCCTCTTCGCGGCAGCACAAACGCGAATGGAGAGTTCCATCACAGGAATCCTGAATAGCCTCACACCCATTTGCACCCTGATCGTCGGCGCATGGTTGTTCAATCAAAAATTTAAAACTCCGTCGTTATTGGGGATTATTATCGGCCTGGCAGGAACCGTGCTATTGACAATTTCGCGATCGGGCGGCCAGATTGGTGGCATCAACCTTTACGCGCTTTTTATCATTGTCGGGTGTTTGTGTTATGGCGTGAACGTAAACTTTTTGAAATTCAAGCTTGCCGATCTGAAGGCACTTACGATAACCAGTGTCGCGCTGATGTTCCTCGGTCCGCTTGCCGCAATATTTTTATTTACAGCCACGCCCTTCGTTCAAACAATGAAAACAACTCCAGGCGCGTGGGAAGCGTTGGGTTACATCGGTCTCCTCGGCATGATGAGCACATCCATCGCTACGATCTTATTTAATAACCTTATCAAGATCAGCACTCCGCTGTTTGCAAGCTCCTCAACATACCTGATTCCGGTTGTTGCTGTTATCTGGGGCGTACTCGATGGAGAAACTCTGGTTATCGGTCACTTTATCGGGATGGCTGCGATCATTCTTGGCGTTTACCTCGCAAACCGGAAAAAGTAATCGCAAGTTCGAAATCGGGCCAAATGGATTGAAAATTGCTACGCAACAGGACACATACCTTCATTTTCTGGCTGAAAACGCATTATTGTTGGTATTGATTTTTTATTATTAGTATCTCGGGGGTTGTATGAACCGGAAGTTCCTTTTTGTTTTCTTTTTTGGATTAATGATTGCCGGGGCGCACGCTCAGGACAGGGGCGATACCGTCAAAACGAAAGCAGATTCGGTTAAACAAAAGCCAGACACAACCGGCGTCGAACACGTAATACACGACATTTCCCAATCAAAAGTGTCGCAAAGAATCATGAAGAGCATTACGCGGAGGTCATCTAACAATCCGACAGCCACGGTTCGAAGTGAAGACGCGTTTATGTTATACGAAGGCAAGGTGATCCGCAAGATCCTTGTCCACAGAATTGGTTTTGAGAAATCAGTTACCGATACAACAAAACGCATTCGAACCACAGTCACGCGTATTGCAAATGCCTTGCACAGTAATTCGAAGGAATGGGTGATCCGCGACAATCTATTCATTAAGGAAAACCGAAAAGTAAACCCATACAAGATCGCGGACAACGAACGCTATCTGCGCGATCTTGACTTTATCCTCGATGCAAAAATTTACGTATTACCAACATCGCATGAAGACTCTGTGGACGTGTTGGTGATGACTCGTGACGTGTTTAGTCTCGGCGGAAGTTTCAGTCCGAGCAGCGCCACGCGTTCCCGTTTCCGGGTTTACGATGTCAACCTTTTCGGAATGGGGCAACGCGCGCAATTCAGTGGTCTGATTGACAACGACCGAACACCGCGATTCGGTTACGAATTTGTCTATCAAAAAAATAGTATCGGCGGAAGCTTTGTAACTGCCACTGCGGGATATACCCAGTTGAATAACGGCAGCAGCTACGGGGACGAAATGGAAAAAGCATATTTCATCCGTCTCGAAAGACCACTTGTTTCGCCGTACACGAAGCTCGCCGGTGGAGTTGAACTCAGCAGAAACTGGTCGCGTAACGTTTATGGTGTTGAAGACTCCATTTTCCGCACGTACTCGTATCTGATAAATGATTTATGGATCGGATATAACATCGCCCCCAGTACAAATATGCGTGATCGCGACAGGCATTTTATCGCTGTCAGAATTTTTGATCAGCATTTTACCCGGCAGCCTGTTCAACATCTTGAGGTAAAACACCCGGTGTACACCAATCGAACCTATGTTTTAGGGGGACTAACTTTCTTCCGTCAGGATTTTTATACCGCGAGATATATTTACGGCTTCGGCCGAACGGAGGATATTCCCTACGGTCATTCTATGTCGTTGTACCTCGGATGGCAACGGCAGATTGGCGTTGAACGCCCTTATATGGGTATTGATATCAGTAAACGAATTGTGCATCGTAACGGCCAGTTTTACAACATCGACTTCCGCGCCGGCGGATTTAACAACAATGGCTTCGAGGACGCAGTTATCCTATTATCAGGTAGCGCCACGAGCCGTTTGATCGACTATAAGAAAGTGCTCATCAGGCAGACGTTTTCAGGAAATTTTACACAAGTCTTCAATCAGCGAACTACGCTTCCGCTCGATATCGAAAACAGTTTGGGCATCAGGGGTTTTCTGACAGACAGTTTATGGGGCACACGACGGTTTCATATTGGAAGCGAGACCGTAATTTTTACACCAATTAAAATTCTTGGATTCCGGATGGCTCCTTTTGTATCGGGAGAAATGGCCTTGCTTACTTCAGGCGAAAAGACATTGTTTAACACAAAGCCGTTTTACGGACTTGGAGGGGGCTTGCGTACCCGGAATGAAAATCTTGTTTTCGGAACCGTTGAATTCAGGGTGATGTATTATCCGCGCACGGTTGAGGCGCTTAATAACCTGGCTTTGACAGTAAGCAGCAATCTGCGGGTAAAATATTCAGGATCGTTTGTAAGGCCACCTTCATTCATTTCATTTAACTGAGCAGTTTCCGCTTATTCATCAATCGCGCCGATTGATTTCAACCACGCATTCACTGCATCCACATCTGCATCAGTAATTTCCGTTTCAGGGTGAAATAGTACGTACGATTTTAAGGGCATCGAGTGATCTTCTACAACTTCTTTTAGTTCCTCGAGCTTATGTTCTGCTTTATCTTGCGGATAATTCCGGAATTCTGAAAAGTTCAAATGTTCCTTTCCATCATGAACGTGTGCCGCTAACCACCAGCCTATGGGTTGGATGTTGAAATACCAGGGATATTTTGTGTTATTCGAGTGGCAATCGTAGCACTTGGTCACCAGCATACCATGAAGCCCGGCGTCCATTGCATACACCTTACTGATGTCGTTTTCGCTAATTCCCTCAGAGGTGTTTTTGGTAGGCTGTACAAACTGAAACACGATAGTAAGGATCAGAATCAACAGCAGGGTTTTTCGAAACACTTTCATAAGTGGACTTCTGGAATGTTAAGGTACACAAGATATTATTGTTTAAAAAGTTTTCCGCGCACAGTAATTAAGCGGTGGAAGTAGTATTTATTATATTTGATCATTATAACCCCACTATGAGAAAACTATTCGTGTTTAGTACAACGTTGATTGTACTCGTGTTCCTGATTTGGACCTATTTCTGGTGGCCAGCAATCCTGTTCCTTGCGTTGTTGTCGCCGCTGATTTACATGGGTGTGTATGACATGATTCAAACACGCCAGTCATTAAAGCGAAACTTCCCGTTGTTGGGTCGCCTTCGATACGTTTTTGAAGACCTGCGACCGAAAATTCAACAGTATTTCGTTGAGTCGGATACCGATGGCGCGCCTATAAACAGGAACGACCGGTCTGTTATTTATCAGCGTGCAAAAAAACAGGTTGATACAACGCCATTTGGCACCCAGTTGAATGTATACTCAGAGGGTTACGAATGGATGAGTCATTCCATAGTACCGATTGATTTTCATAAAGTTGATCATCATCCGCGCGTCAAAGTCGGCAGCAAGGATTGTCTTCAGCCCTATGAGGCGAGCGTGTTAAACATCTCGGCAATGAGCTTTGGCTCACTTAGTGGCGCTGCGGTCGAATCGTTAAACGCCGGGGCGAAGATCGGTGGATTTGCCCACAACACTGGCGAAGGCGGAATCAGTCCACATCACACGAAATATGGTGGGGATTTGATCTGGCAGGTTGGTACAGGATACTTTGGTGCCCGGGATGAAAATGGCAAATTCTCACCTGAAGCATATAAGAAAAACGCTACGCGGCCAGAAGTGAAAATGATCGAACTGAAGCTTTCACAAGGCGCTAAACCTGGCCACGGAGGTATTCTTCCGGCAAAGAAAAACACGCCCGAAATCGCGGCAATCCGCGGCGTAAAGGCGGGCACTACCGTTTTCTCGCCGCCATTCCATAGCGCCTTCAAAACGCCTCGTGAAATGATATTGTTCATTCACCAGATGCGTGAGCTTTCCGGTGGAAAACCTGTTGGATTCAAATTGTGCATTGGTCGCAAGACGGAGTTCATGTCCATCTGCAAAGCCATGGTCGAGCTAAATATCTACCCCGATTTTATTACGGTCGATGGCGGGGAAGGCGGTACTGGTGCCGCACCTCCGGAGTTCTCAAACTTTGTCGGCATGCCATTGCTTGACGGACTGGCATTCGTCGATAATATGCTCAAGGGATTTAACATCCGTACGCAGATTCGACTGATCGCTTCCGGTAAAATCCTGACGGGTTTCCAGATGGTTCGCGCAATCTCGCTGGGGGCTGATATGTGCAACACCGCCCGCGCCATGATGATGGCCATTGGTTGTATCCAGGCGCTTGAATGTAATAAGAACACCTGCCCGACTGGAGTGGCAACCCAGGATCCAGATCTTGTTAAAGGTTTGGTTGTGGATGACAAGAAAGTGCGCGTTGCAAACTTCCACAAACACACGGTCGAAAGTTTTGTCGAACTGATGGCTGCATCCGGTATCGATAACCCGCGCAAGCTGAACAGGCATCAGATAAGCAGACGTGTATTCATGAACGAAGTGAAAACACTGGAAGAGATCTATCCTTCGATACCAGTAGGATCAATGGTCAGCGGTTCTGTTCCGGAACGCTACAAGTTGTCGTTCGAGCACTCGAGCGCGGATGAATTCTAGTCGTGGAAGACAAAAAATACAAAGGCCTTCTCCATTGAAGGCCTTTTTTATTAAATTTGCAAAACTTCAAACGCCAGTGCTAAGAAAATTCTTTCCTCTTGATAAGAATTACATTCTCGAAGAAGCACAATTGTCTGTTAAGCAAAACCTACTTCAGCACCTGGTCGATTATGTTAAAATTGAGTATCTGCTGAAAAGCAATCCGCTGGGGATCGCAGATGATGCTGCCCTTAAAATTCAAACCCACGACAGTGTCGACTTCCGTCACCTGGATGAATTTTACATGGTTTTGATGGGTGTCTTCCGTTTTACCTATTACTCCGACAACCAGCTGAATTTCTTATTCGATGGCGGAAATGATTTTGTGAAATACAAAAAAGAGTGGAGCAACCAGTTTCGGAAATGGACCAAAGAATTCTGCAAGCATCCAAACTTCCTACGTGCTGTCCTTGATCTAACAGTGTTTTATCCGGCCGACAGCCCGATGTTGATGGTCGATAACCGCATGCAGGCTTTTATTGCACAGTTTTTTGAGATCAAAATCCATCCACAAAAAGGCATCATTAAAAAGTCAGCCTGACTTTACCGCTGTATTTCGAAAGACGAAAAATCCTTAAAAGAAACTTCATTCACTTCGCAATGATCCACCCTTGCACGTGGTGGACCTTGCCTACACCATCGTAAGAAAGCTTCAATTGCATCGTCCGATCCAGCGGCTTCTATGTAGACACTTCCGTCCTCCTCATTTCTTACGAAGCCTGTAATTCCAAGCGCATCCGCCTGCTCCTTTGTGGACGCCCGAAAGAAAACTCCCTGAACTTTTCCTTTGATGTGTACAGAATAACTCTTCATTGGTTTTGTTCGGTTCTTACATAATGTAATCGGTACTCAGAAAAGCGGATTCTCGATTTCGCATGATGGTGCTAAGCATCTGTTTGTTTCCTTCCGTACTTTTTGTTGCAACCAATGTCCGTATTGAAAAAACCCGTAAAGCATCATAAACAGATAAGGTTCCTTCCGCCGAATCTTTACGGCCATTGAATGGAAATGAATCCGGGCCGCGCTGGCTTTGCGCATTCAGATTAATTCGCCCAACCTGATTCACAAAAGCATCCATCAAGTTTGCGACGCGCTTCGAATCCGCACCAAAAATACTGACCTGCTGACCGAAATTCGAATTCACCACGTATCGAATTGCTTCTTCATCGTGATCAAACGGCACAATAGGAATTACTGGTCCGAATTGCTCCTCATGGTAGAGCCGCATCTTTTCATTCACCGGATACATCACCGCAGGATAAAAAAACGAAGCAATAGTTTCACCTCCGCCCTCATTCATAATTTTTGCACCATGGCTTTTAGCATCCTCAACAAGTTCGTTTAAATATCCAACCTTACCGGGCTCGGGTAGTGGCGTGAGACTTACACCATCTGTCCAGGGCAATCCTGGTTTTAGTTTACCGACAGCCGCGTTGAACTTTTGCAAAAAAGTATCTGCCACCGACCTGTGAACGAGAAGAATTTTCAATGCGGTGCAACGCTGACCATTAAATGACAGCGCTCCCATCACACACTCGGAAACTGCATTATCAATGTCAGCATCGGGCAATACAATGGCGGGGTTCTTTGCGTCAAGACCGAGTACCGATTTTAACCGGTGCGGTTTTGGATGAAGTTTTTTCAAATCGTTCGCGCCTTTGTTTGTGCCAATGAATGCAAATACGTCAACCTTTCCGCTTTCCATCAGTGCGCCGACAGTCTCGCGACCCCGACCATAAATCACATTGATCACTCCTGGAGGGAAGTTATCGCGAAAAGCCTCGAGTAATGGACGGATCAGCAGCACACCGAATTTCGCTGGCTTAAACACCACCGTGTTTCCCATTATTAACGCAGGAAAAAGTGTGGTAAAGGTTTCGTTGAGCGGATAGTTGTAGGGACCCATACACAACGCTACGCCTAACGGTACACGTCGGATCTGTGCCATAAAGCCCTGCTCCTCCACAAACTTGGCTGAACTTCGATCAATGTCCTTATAAGCTTTCACAGTATCGACAATGTAATCGCAGGTGCGATCGAACTCTTTCTCCGAGTCTTTTAATGATTTTCCAATCTCCCACATCAACAGCTTCACAACCTCTGCACGTTTCTTCTTCATTGCCGTAAGAAAGTTTTCCACGTGCCCGATACGTTTTGTAACGCTCATCGTCGGCCACACGCCATGGCCCAGCTCATAGGCATTCACTGCGGCGTCAAGCGCTTCAAGCGATTCTTTCGATGTGAGCAACGGCGTACTTCCAATCGTCTGCTGCACAAAGTCGTTTCCTTGTTTAAAGAAAACAGGACTGAGGATCGGATTCAATGGCCCGTGCCATGTTGTCAATTCTCCGTTAATGAGATATTCGCGCTGATCAATTTTATCGTTGATCTGCAGTGCATCCGGTGCTTTTGATATTTCCACGAATGCGTTAACAAGATTCTGCATGATGAATTATTTCGTTTTCTGATTTTCTAAAATCGATATCCCTGAAGATGTGCCAATACGATCCGCGCCGGCATGAAGCATAGCAAGTGCCTGTTCATACGTTTTAATTCCGCCCGACGCTTTTACGCCGACATGTGCAGGTAACGATTCGCGCATTAATTTCACCTGTTCTACCTCGGCTCCCTGCGGAGCAAAACCAGTAGACGTTTTAACGAAATCAGCACCGGCATCTGCACAAATTTTACATGCTTGTTCAATCTCCCGATCAGTAAGATAAGCAGTCTCGATGATTACTTTCAACAGACGTTCATAATCATGCGTAAGCTTTGCACACTTTGCCACTTCAATTTTCGTCCAGGGAATACCGGTTTTAAAGGAAGTAACGTTCCAAACTAAATCGATTTCGTCGGCGCCGTTATCGATTGCACGCCTGATTTCATCAATCTTGGTTTCGGTCATGTTATAACCCAAAGGGAAGCCTGCAACAGTAACTAAAATAATTTTTGAATTTCCTCTTTCGCGGAAGGCTCTCCGCACCCAAAAGGGCGGAACACAAACGCCGAGAAAACCAAATTGGCGTGCTTCATCAACGAGTTTATCGATATCTGAAATAGTAAGCTGAGAGCTGAGATTCGTGTGCTCAATATGCCGGGCGATGTTCATGCCTTAAGTTAGCAACGAACATCTGAATACGCATTAATGCCGAATGCCACATTCCTTACAAAACTTTAGATGCCCAGCCTTGTGCTTTTTCGGCGGGCGTTTATGTCCGAAATACATGGGATCAGAATACTGTGGTTTTTTCATTCCCTTTTCGCGTTTGCGGATTTGCTTTACTGTTCTGACCATGCGTGCTTCAAATTCCTTCCGCGACTCTACCTTGCCTCCGTATATGCGGATGATGTCCTCCTTATCAAGCTTTCGGGTTTTTTTCGTTCTGACTTCCTGCCTCTGCACGGGCTCACCGGGATGCAATGACGAGGGCGCTCTTTGTAAGCTTTGATCTGCGTCTTCGCTTTGCGCGAATAAATAATTCGATAACAACAGAAGTTGAATGACCAGGATAATCCTCATGCTACTTTTTATCGATAACAGGTTCAGCCCGCGGCATAGTGTGCGGCGATGCATAAATGTTAGTCCGAAATCGATGAGTGAATGTTAATGCCGGTCGAGCTACTGGTTATGAGCTTTTGGCTTGCATCATGGTTTGCTGGCGCCGGTAGATCCAGGGAGCAATTGCATTGGGATCCTGCCAAAGGCCGTCACCTTTATTTTTGGCTTCAAGACGAAGGGACTCTAATTCCGGTATAGGATTTCGTTCAGCGGTCCATGCAAGTCCTTCTTCGAGTAGTTTCAAACGCGGATCCTGATTGTTCTTTACAATTCTAATTACACCGATATAATTGCCCCATCGGTCCTTACCGGATAACGATACCGAAACCTCTTTATTAAGGATTAATTTTTCAAGAAGCTTTTTTGCTTTATCACCGTAATCCTGTGTAAGCTCGGGACAGTCGATACCGGCCAGTGTTATCCGCTGTGGCTCATTGTCTGTACCAATGACCTCAAACGTATTCCCATCGATCACATTAACCACCTTGCCAGAGAATTCATTCTGGAAGGCGTGGGCTTTAATGACCATGAAGATCAAAATCAAAAAAAGATATCGCTTCATAACTGGTTGGCTAGGTAAAGATGCACCTTCAACCGACAGTAATCAACGCCTTCAAACTAAGCGGCCTTTCGTATGTAAGTTCTCTCTCGATTTTAAACGAAATTCAGAAAGAAGCCTGCACAAATGCGTTTTTCGCGCATTGATGAAATCAAACGCAGAAAGAGAACGCAATGGATCCTCCAAATAGTCAAAAAAATGAGCGCCTATTTACAGTAAGTGTCTATTTGAAACTTGGCTTTTTCATCTCCATACTCAACCGCCTTACGCCAGTCGAAGCAAGCTTTATCTTTTTGGTCGAGCTGGTAATAGTAATTACCCCGAAGTTTGTAATACGAAGCGTTTTTCGGAGCAATGCGAATGGCTTCGTCCATGTCTGAGACCGCCGCGCCAACATCATCAAGGCTCGCCTTACAATTTGCACGATTGTAGTAAGCGATGTCATCGTTGGGATTCAGGCTCACAACTTTGTTATAATCAATGATGGCGCCTTCGAAATCTTCGAGGGACTCGTTTACAAGTGCCCTGTTGAAATGCGCATCAGCATTCTTCGGCTCCATCTCCAGGGCTTTGTTCAGTGAATTCAAGGCGCCCTTGAAATCCTCAAGCGCAATGTGTGCTCGCCCTTCGCTCAGATATAGTTGCACCGAGTTTTCTCCCGCCTGCCGTGCGCTGGCAAAATCTGTTAGTGCCTCGCGATATGCTTCTGTCTGCAACAGGATCAAGGCCCTGCGGTAAAAAACATCTTTATCCTTAACACCAGCCTGCACCACTTTATCATAGTATTCAAGTGCCGGCGTCATATTTTCCGTCAGGTAGTAAGCATCGCCCAGCAAACGAAGGAGTTCTGTCTCAGTTTTCTCAGAAAGTTTCTCAACCATCCTGAAATCACTGATTGCTTCGTTGTACCTGGTGGTCTTGAAATAAGCGTGACCACGGTTCTCATACGCGCGTGTATACTTATCGTTCCGGTTTATTGCCTCTGTGAAGTCGGCGATAGCCGCATCGAAATTATCGGTCTTCAGGTGAGCTTTCCCGCGATTGTTGAATAGCACCGGGTCGTTAATTCCAAGCGTTACAGCCTGTGTGTAGTCATCAATCGCGCCAGCGATGTAGTCACTTAAGAACTTTGCATCGCCTCTATGGAAATAGGTGATCGCGAGCTTGTCATCGTAAACGAGTGCCTGATTATAGTCAGTGATCGCTTCAGCATATTTTTTTGAATCATACTTACAGTATCCGCGCATGTCGAATGCTAAGGCTTCGACACATCCTTTGGTGATTGCCTTGTCAAGATCTAAAACCGCATTCTTGTAATCAGCCAGTGAAAAATAGGAAGCGCCTCGTTTATAAAAAATATCAGCAGTGCTGATACCCTCATCAATTGCTTTTGAAAAGTCACCGACAGCCTTCTCAAAGTCTTTCAGCTCAAAATATGCGAGTCCGCGGTAAACCGAAACATTAATATCTTTTGAATCATTGCTGATGGCGCTTGTCAGATCGGTAACCGCTCCGGCAAAATCCTTCGTTTTATACTTAGCGATCCCGATCCTGCTATAGTCTTCCGCACTTGCTTCGCCACGACTTATTACAATGGAGATATCGGTGATTGCACCCGTGAAATCTTCAAGCTGAAAGCGGGCTGCGCCTCTGTTTCTGTATGGTTGCGTGTAATCTTTCTTAATCGCGATTGAACGATCGAAATCTTCAATCGACTCTTTCACCATACTTGCATTCAGCTTCGCTTTCCCCCGGTTATTGTAAATAACTTCGTTGTTCATGCCAAGCGTGATGGCCTGATCATAGGATTCAATCGCGCCGGTATAGTTGCTGGCTCTGAATCTTGCATTACCGAGCTGGAAGAAGATCTCATTATTCTTACTGCCAAGCGTTGCTGCGGACTCAAGATGAGGAGCAGCTTCTTTTTCTTTTTGCGTGCTGATATATGAAAGAGCGAGCCCTTCGTACGCGCCGAGATCAGCAATTTTTGCAGCCACCGATTTCTCCAGATCGATGATTGCCAGCTCATAATTCTTTACCGCGAATGCTGATTTGCCCCGCTTCAGATACAATTCGTTTTCTTTTTCGCCGGCTTCTTCTGCGAGGTTCAGCGCGGCGATCGTACCTGCGAAATCGTTACGGTCAAATCTTAAGTAACCAAGAAAGAGCAGAACCTTCGCATGTTTCGACCCTGCTGTGAACGCCTTTTCAAGTGTAGCGAGTGCGTCATCTCTCCGCTTAACATTGTAGTATGACACACCGAGCATTTCAAGAAACACGACTGACTCCCCTTCGGAAGCCATCGCTTTTTCGAGGTCAGGCACTGCGCCGGTAAAATCGTTGAGGGCAAATTTCGTTTGACCACGATTGTAAAAGGCTTTCACGTAATCAGCTTGTTTCTCAATTGCCTTATCAAAGTCTGTAATCGCCTCCGGGTACTTGCTTAGCTTAAAACGGGCCTTCCCCCTGTTGTTGAATAACACGGCATCACTCGCGCCAGCCTTCTCAGCGAGGTCATAGTTCGCAATCGCTGACTGAAAATCTTCTCTCATGAATTTGATGTCTCCTGTATTTTTGTACACCTGCCCATCGGTGACGCCAAGCGAAATTGCTTTTTCAAGATCCGGCAACGCTTTGTCATAATCCTTTTCGTTGAATAACGCATTCCCTCTGAGCTGGTAAAGCGCAGCGCCAGTATATCCAGCGCTCAGCGCCGCCGATAACGATTCAATTGCAGCAGCATCGTTTTTCGTTTCATACTGCGATACGCCAAGCGCAAAAAATACATTCTTATCCGTCTCACCCAGGCCGGTAGCAGCCGATAAGGAAGCAGTGGCCTCAGTATAATTTTTTAATTCATAGTAACTCAGACCGAGCATTGTAAATGTTTCCTTTTCTTTCACGCCTCCTGCGACAACTTTACCAAGCACTTCAGCCGTACCCTGGTAATCTGCAAGCTTGTATTTGCACAGTCCGAGCTTTTGCTGAAGCGTAACATCACTTCTTCCAGCGGTGATAATCTTTTGAATGTCTTCACTCGCTCCCTTCCAGTCTTCGGTCTTCAGTTTTGCTTCCGCGCGATTCTCAATCGCTTTGTCATAATCAGCTTTCAAGCTAATTGCCTGGTCGAAGTCAGGGATCGAGCCTTTGTAATCCTGGAGATTGAATTTCGCTTTACCGCGATTGTTAAACACAGTTGCGTCATCTTTTGAGATGGCTATCGACTGGTCGTAACTTTTTACCGCACCAGCAAAATCGTCTTTAAGAAATTTCAGATCACCGACGTTCTTATAAACCTCCGCTTCGTTCACACCAAGAGAAACTGCCTTCTCAAGATCAACGAGTGCCTTATCATTTTCCTTTTGAGAGAGGTGCGCATTACCCTTCATCAGGTAAACTTCTTTCTCATTATAGCCTGCACTTATTGCGCGACTGAATGATTCAATTGCCGCAACTACAGCGTTCGTTTTATATTGGGCATTACCGAGCTGAAAAAATACTTCTTTGTCTGCAACGCCAGCGTTGATGGCCGCGGTGAGGCTGGTGATCACCTCTGCATGATTCTCAAGCTTTGCATAACTCAATCCCAGCATCATCAACACGTCTTTATCTTTGACGCCATTGGCGACGGCTGCACTGAGCAGTTTCACGCTTGCATCAAATGCATTGAGCTTGTAGTGTGCAGTTCCAGCCTTCTGTTGGAACACAGGTTCAGTCTTGCCATTTGCAATCAGCTTCTCAAAATCAGTAGCTGCGCCCGTCCAGTCTTCAAGTTTGAATTTTGCTTCCGCGCGATTTTCCAGCGCTTTGTCGTAATCGGGTTTTAGTTCAAGGGCTTTATCGAAATCAGCGATGCTTCCCTGAAAGTCATTGATATTGAACTTTGCTTTACCGCGATTGTTAAAGACAACGGCATCGCTGGTACCAAGCGCTATCGACTGATCGTAACTTTTTACCGCGCCCTGAAAATCATTCTTTAGAAATTTGATATCGCCAACGTTTTTAAAAACCTCCGCATCGCTAACACCAAGTTGAATTGCTTTCTCAAGATCCGTCAATGCTTTTTCATTCTCTTTCTGCGCAAGGAGCGAGTTGCCTTTATAAAGAAAAACTTCTTTTGACGAGATGCCCGCGTTAATAGCCCGGCTTAACGTCTCGACTGCATCACCATAGGATTTATTAAAGTACTGGCATGAGCCGAGTTGAAAAAAGACATCCTTATCACTTACACCCAACGATACAGCCGACGCCAACGCCTCACTTGCCTGCACACAATCATTGAGTTGTGCGTAGCTGAGGCCCAGCATACGATACACTTCTTTGTCCTTCACGCCTTCTGTCACCACTTTCGATAAAGACTCTGAAGAGCCTTTATAGTCAGCAATATTAAACCGTGCGGTTCCTGCTTTCATGTACAGATCTTTGTCACCACGACCAGCCTGAAAAAGAACATCGAAGTCCTCGAGTGCCGACTTCCACTCTTTAAGTTGGAACCTTGTCTCCGCCCGATTTTCAATCGCCTTTTCATAGCCCGCTTTCAGCTCGATGGCTTTGTCGAAATCCGCAAGCGCCTGCTGGTAGTCTTTCAGATTAAACTTTGCCTTGCCGCGATTGTTGAAAATAATCGCATCGGCATTACCAGACTCGACAGCCATGTTATAATATTTAACAGCGTCAGGATACAGTTCCATCCTGAACTTGGCGTTGCCCAGATTTGCAAGGGCTTCATAATTTTTAGCGCCCATGCTGACAGCCTTCTCCAGATCTACCGCGGCACCCTGGTAGTCGTCAAGATTGTATTTTGTGTTGCCGCGATATTCGTATAGCTCGGAGGTGTTGATGCGCGCTTTTATCGCCTCATCGAGATCAACCTTTGCTTTCTCGAATTCTTTCAGGTGATACTGAGCAACACCGCGTTTAAGGTATACTTCTTTGTTGTTGAAGCCTGAATTGATCAGTTGCGTAAAACCGAGCGCTGCATCGTTAAAATCCCCGGAAGAAAGTTTCTTCAGCGATGTCTCGTACTGCGCGAGCATCAGCGAATCCGTATTCTGCGCCAACGCAGGGGATATTGCGACGAAGAAAAGAAATGCAACCAAAAGCGGGGTTCTCATAAGTATAGAATTTGTCAGGGTAACAAATTTACCAAAACACCAGCGATTTTAAAGCAGAACGCGATCGTCAGTTTTACCTGTAAGATTGAGCGAGGAATCGCAGTAAAATGAATCGATTCCCGATAGGCCGGACAGCGAGCGTGGTGTTATTGATGTACCAGCCGTTAATGAGGAAGTTACCTGCGGACGGGATGAGCGTTATCGACAAAATGTAGTAATACAGTGTAGTTTGAAAACAAAGAACCTCCGATTGATACAACCGGAGGTTCTAACGATTACCTCGATTCATAAAAATTGATTTTTGTTACAACTGTTGCGCGGAAGACAATTGAGATGCTTCGTTGCTAAAAGACCCAAAGGCACCCTGAATATACGCTTTCACAGAGCGGCTAACCTTCACAATTCCATTGCTACCGAACACCGCTTCATCGAGCAGCAGGTTTGCACGCTTCATAGCAGCGTAGGCATCCGCAACTGTATGGCATTTCGCACGAAGATCAGCAATGACTTGCTTCAGGGCTTCGCGTTTAAGTGAGTCTTCAGCCGGATTGTAAGCCTCCACGCGTACGACAAGCATGATCAGCGCGGTAAACGTTTCGAGTTGCTGATCATAGGTGAACCTGCCAGACGAACGTGTATCACGTGTATTGTCAGCCCCCTCCGCTGAAGTTTGCTTTCGCCTGGCCGAGTAGAACCTTTTCGTGATGGCCCGGGCGGATTGCAAATGGACGTCGTCTTCTTTCACGAATGTTGAAAGAATGCGCACGATTCGCACGGCAAGCTTTGGCATGCTCTCGAAACTTTTCTTACGGTGTTTCACCGCAAGTGAATAAGCTATTTGAGCCTTCGATGCCGCCCTTAGTGACGCTTGTGCACGTTCTTGTAGCTGGCTCAGGGCGGCGGGCGTGAGCACGTCTACATTTGGTTGATACTGTGCACCGATTTGTTTGCAGGTAGCCAGGACCTTGTCGAAGCTTCCTACGGTTTTAGCAATTGTTGCCATAAATATTCCCACGTTTAGTTTGTTTTTTTGTGTGGGCCTCCACTTATTACAACGCAATGCGCATGCCAAACTTTCTTTTACGAAAACATTTTTAATAATTTTCCCGGC
>DASPJN010000266.1:0-2657 GCA_035628595.1 Chryseosolibacter sp. | reverse complement strand
ATCCTGCCGTTCAGCAGGTTTTATAGCCGAAAAGATAGGAAGATTACCATTAAAGTTAAGCAGCAGATAAAGGAAATTCAGTACGTTGCTTCGATTCCGAAAACACTTTCGAAATACGGTGTCAGGTCGGCTGAGCGTTCTTTTGTGAAACCTGCATCTTCCATTGCTACCCAGTATTCATTTGAGTTCTGGATGCGGGTGATAATGTACGTGTTGTCATTTGTATAAGCCCGAACGCAACGGGCGCCTTCGGCAAAGTGCGCTTTTGTCTCTTCAATGAGGTCGAGATAGCGAGCCATATCAATTCAGCTGCAAGGCGAATTCCTGGACGATCATTTTCTTGATCTCCTCTTGTGACAACGGCTTGTTAAAATAATATTTGATTCCCAGGCTCTTTGCTTTTTTCAAGTCGTTTGGATCTGCGGAAGAAGTCAGGATTACAATGGTAATAAGATGTTTGTCCGGGAGATCCATAGCGAGAAACGCTTCGAAAAATTCATAGCCGTTCATGATCGGCATATTAAGATCAAGGAAGATGATATCCGGCTTTTGGATTTCGCCGCTGCGTGTGAGTTCCAGGAGTTCCAGCGCTTGTTGCCCGTTGGAGGCAAAATGAATTTCGTTGGCGAGCCCAAGCGACATAATCGTTTTCTCACTGAGAAAATTGAAGATTTTATCGTCATCAATCAGCAATATGTTCTTTTTCATGTTATTCATTTTACCTGTTTTATAAAGATAACTGCTTTGGCGATAAGAACATAAAAATTCGAGCCTCATGTTGGTGGTCGCCGTCTATTTTATCTTCAGAATTTTTTAAACCGGGGGCAATGCTGAAATTGCCGCCGGTAATCGTTACACATGAATACAGCATCACTGAATGACATTCGAATCGAATTAAAAAATGCGTCAGGTAAACAACTTGTCGAGTATTGTCTCAGACTGGCGCGACACAAAAAGGAGAACAAGGAATTATTGACCTATCTGTTGTTTGATGCCGAAAATGAGCCAGCGTACGTCAATATGATCAAAGAAGAAATAGATGAACAGTTTTCTTCCATTAATATGTCCAACGTGTATTATACAAAGAAGACACTCCGGAAGATTTTACGGGTTGTGAACAGACAGATCAAATATTCCGGTGTGCTTGGGACTGAAATTGAAACACGCATTTACTTTTGTCACAAAATGCTGGAAAACAAAGTCCCGCTAAAAAGCGGAACAATACTTTTTAATCTGTACGAGCAACAACTGAAAAAAATCCACGGACTGGTTGCGAAATTACCGGAGGACATACAGCCAGACTATGACCGGGACATCAGAAATTTAACCATAAAATAACGTTCGGCTCATTTTCGTATATTCGATTTAATTCCTTTTCTATGAAAAAAGCCTCATTTCGTTTCCTGGTTTTAATCGCGCTTGTGGGTGCATGTTCTGTTCTCAAAAAGGAAGATGACAACAAAGAAATCAATGCGTTTCTGGAGACGTTTAATGCGACGCTTAAGGCGTCGGACAATGAAATCCTGCGCATGTTTGAAACCTCACAACCAAGGGAAATGCTTATTCAGGCAATTCGGGTTCTTCAAAACAAAGCGGTCGATTTTATTGACTGCCAGCCGGCCTTCAAAATTGCCATGATCAATCGCCTGCAGGACAGAATAGAGATCATCTTGCCGGTAACGTTGATAACGAAGGGACTGGAAAAAGAATCACGCGAAGAAACAGCGATTATCTTCAATATTGATAAGGGTGAACAGGGATACGTCATTTCCGATTTTAAGGCAGAGGAGTTTTATCAGTCATACACATCTTTAAAGAACGCTAACGAATGGGCTGCGATTTATCAAACAGAATTCGAAAAACGTCACTTGTATTACAAAACAGCCCATCTTTTAGAAGACAAGTTTGATACGGTGTTATGGTATTCGGTTTACAACGGACACGACTACTATTATGCGGCAAGCGAATGGTGGAACAACTACTTTTTGGACAGCAACGACGGCGTGCGCGCAGAAGTGAAAATGGGCCTCGTGGACGCGGAAGGTGATACCGTTGTCCCTATTCAATACGATCTTGTTGGCACTATCGGTTTTGATTTTGCAGATCTGGTTGAGGTCAGGAATGAAGGCAAGTACGGATACTACAATATTGTGACAAGGCAACTTGTCACCGACGTTGTTTATGATATGATCATACCCATAAAAGAGAATGGAGTATCGGCTATTGTGAGGGCAGATAGTGTTTTTGGTTGGCTCGACAAGCACTTTGAGTATACTGAAGGATTTCCGAACGCCGAACGCGAGCGATGGGTCAAAGATCTGAAATATCTTTCGCAGAAAATTACCCTTAGCGCTAATGGGAATTATACGTTTTGCGAGATCCCAAGCAAAACGTGGACGGGTTGTGGAATCATCATGCCACCATCGTATTATGTGAAACATGATCTCTTTGCTGAAATAATCGGCGGGATCAACACTACACAAGTTCCGATGAACGGATGGACCGATTATGTTGGCATGCAGGAATCACTTATCAGGAAAATCAGCGATAACTTTCAGGCAATGGTTACAGTTTTAGAAGAGCGATACCTGGGTGGCCGCGAAGAATTTTACGGCGAAAGCAAAGTAGTGTTGATGAATGAAAAACAGGATGTGCTG
>DASPJN010000265.1:0-5918 GCA_035628595.1 Chryseosolibacter sp. | reverse complement strand
AAAAAAAAACGCCAGATCATGCTGGCGCTTTTTTGATTCCGTTTTTCCAAATGTTATTTGAACGAAAGCGTTAGTGAATTAACGCTTGAAGGATTGTAAGGAATTAAGTCATCGATTCGTCCGCTGATCGTGTTCCAATCTGCTCCTGGTGAAGTTCCGCCAGCGATAAATCCTCCATCATCGAAGTATCCTGGTGCTGCAGCAGTTGTCAGAAACGCCTGTAATTTCTCCTGGTCGATACCTGGCCACGCGTCCATGATGCCGTCGTGAAATACATTATAGATGGAATAATCTTCAAGCAGTACTGCACGGTCAGTTGAGTTCACAGAAATAAATGGAAGCCCCACTTCGGCAACACCAATATTTTTTACGCGATCAGACGAGGCAACAAATGACCAGTTGAATCCTTTCTCGTCTGAAAACAATTTCGCATTCGGGTGATTGCTGTTACCATACACATCCACGATATCTCCTTTACGACCAGCAAACATCTTAAGATTGTTCATGGAGAATGGTTCGGTTACTTCATCGGCGAGGGTCAGTCCTGCAACGGTCACGATCATGTGTGCGTCATATCCAAGCGTTCCATCTTCACTGTAGTCAACACGGAACATGGCGTCAGGGATATGAAGATTTGTCGGACGATCGCAGTTGTAGGGTTTTACAATAGCGACCCCGCGGATCGGCGCCTCGTCATTCCAGAATATCTGGATCGCCTTTCCTCCATCATCTGCGCCCTCAGAAAGTGCATCAGTTACCGTGAGCTGATAGTCCCACGTCGTGCCGTCAAAAGTCGAGCTTTCAGTAACCACCAGATTTTTCACGCGATTGTCATCTTCTCCATTGAATGACATGGTCATCGCTTTGTCAATATTATAAACGCTGATACCGTGGATGATCCCTTCAACAAGCTCTGAAGCTGTCTTGCCGACGTTGATGAAGGTTCCAAGATGGCGATAAATCTCGTTGCCATTGAGTGTATCGCTTTTTTGCCTTCCACTTGTAGCTGTATAGCTGATCGACGAAGGGATGTCTACCCGGAAGGTAGCCGGGACAATGGTTTTGTCTGACTTTACTTCATCTTCCTGACAGCCGGTAATGAATAGCGCTACGAAGGTGAGTAGCGCTAATGGAGCAAATCTTAATGATTTCATTTTACTGAATTTATTAGTTGAAGTGAGATGGTAATTACTAGATCATTCATGATGCCTGAAAGTAACCGCAGTTGCAACATGGCTCTTGATGTAATAACCAGAAACTGTACCATATATTGCAGCGAACTTCCAACTTAGGGAGCAATTATCTATTTTTGGCCCCATTTAATCCTGATGAGGCCCATTTTCAAGATTCTTCTTTTTCTAACGATCTTACCTGTTTCAGCGTTTGCTCAATCATACCTGGAAGTAGTTCAGGAAGCAACTTTTTTAATGCATGATAGTAGCACGCGGGTAGCAACCGTCGATGCGAGGCTGCTCTTGACGAAAAACACATTGCAGTTTGTCGAACAACCAACAACACCATGGAAGTTGGCTGACGTGCACAAACTGCGGATTGATACCACTGAATATTTTGTCAACAAGCTTGTCAATATCCGCGATACGGTAAAAGTCATGGAACGCGTAATCAAGGGAAAGATTAATTACTTCATATCTCCGCGGTTAAGTACCAGCCAGGAACTTTTTGTACAGAAAGATAACGCAGTCTACGAGCTTCGAATTGTACGCAAATATGTTGACGGAAGAACTTTTGAAGTGAAGGAATATACTTCCTATTTAAAGCATGTCACGATGGACTGCAAAAGTATCGATCAGGTTAAGCTCGTCAATGACGTCGCTTTGAGCTACCCGGCCATTCTAAAGTTGATCACGCGTTACAATAACGCTTGTGGTTGGCAGGAACAAGTAACCAACAAGAAACAAGACCTGAAGTCAAAGCTTACGCTTGGCATTATGGCAGGTGCTGTACGTATGGCTAATAAGTTATCTTACGACAAATCAGGAATTCTTGAAGGTAAGAGAACCCTTACAGGATTTTACGCAGGGCCTTCAATCGCACTCGAGTTTCGAAAGTTCAACGATACGCGGGTCAGCTATGACATTCTAATCGAAAAATCTACGGGAACAGGACGTGCTTCAGCAAGCAACAGAAACTACTCCGAAATTCACGATTATGAAATTCTTAACATAAAACACATTATCGCTGCCAATGTATCTGTCAGCCGTAACCACGATTCTCATGTATTTGTTGGATCCGGAATTGCCGTACATCACCAGGTTAAAAATCACACAACATGGCGGCCCTCAACGGGTGGCAAACCCAGGGATCCTTTCATGTACCATTCTGGCAAAGACAAATTCAACATGTCGCCTTTTGCTCATGTTCATTTCGGTTTTGGAAGATTCGGCTTTCGTTACCAGGCCATCGCCCTTTCAATCCAAATGAAAAAAATTGAGGTTTTCGGTTTTGAGCATAGGTTGTCACTGCATTACGATATTAAAAACTGAAGCAGTAGATAAGCCACCTTATTGCAGCTCAAAAAAAAAGACCACCCATCGGTGGCCTTTTTGAAATGCTATATATAAAACTGATTAGTTCAATAACGTAACATTCACGGCGTTCATTCCTTTCTTGCCTCTTTCTTCGTCGTACTCAACCTGATCGTTTTCACGAATCTGGTCAACTAAGCCAGAAGAATGGACAAAAATATCCGTGTTCGAATTGTCTGGGGTAATGAAACCGAAACCTTTGGTCTCATTGAAAAATTTAACTGTTCCTTGCATTGTATAAAAATTAAAATATAAAACGTAATCAACTCATTGAAGAGTGGCAATAGCCAATAAGACCTTCGTCAGGGAATCTTAAGAGATATTAAATAAGAAGGTGGTGGATAACAAAAAACTCAGAGGGAGTTCGCTGAAAGGCACATTTCTTAAATGCAAAACAAAGATACAACTAAATATTCGGGCGTCCTAATTCACGCCCGAATATTTGATTATCATAGGCGAAACCACTAAATGAACCAAGAGTACTACCGGCAATGAAATTATCCCAGATAGCTCTTCAGCGTTGTAGCACGTGATGTATGCCTCAAACGGCGCGTTGCTTTCTCTTTTATCTGCCTGACGCGTTCGCGCGTAAGGTTGAATTTGTCAGCGATCTCTTCAAGCGTCATAGCGCCTTTATTGTTCAATCCGAAATATAACCCGATCACTTCCGCTTCTCTGGTCGTTAACGTAGACAAGGCACGCTGAACATCTTGTGTTAAAGAATCGCTCATCATTTGCCTCTCAGGATTTTCTTCGTTGGCGTCAGAAAGAACATCCAAAAGGCTGTTGTCTTCGCTTTGCGAGAATGGCGCGTCCATCGATACATGGCGTCCCGAAACCTGGAGATTACTTAATACTTCCTCGTTGGTTACACCGATCACCTCCGCTATTTCTTCAGTTGAAGGCTCCCGTTGGAACTTCTGCTCGAGATCGGAAAATGTTTTTGAAATCTTACTGATGGATCCAACGCGATTTAATGGCAATCGAACAATACGCGACTGCTCCGCAAGCGCCTGCATGATAGATTGACGAATCCACCATACAGCGTATGAGATGAATTTAAAACCACGCTTCTCATCAAACCTCTTAGCCGCTTTGATCAGTCCGAGATTGCCTTCATTGATCAGATCACCAAGCGTAAGTCCATTGTTTTGGTATTGCTTGGCGACAGAAACCACAAAACGAAGATTGGCTTTCGTCAGCTTCTCCAATGCAACCTGGTCGCCTTCCCTGATCCGCTTTGCAAGCTCAACTTCGACTTCCGCACTAATTAAATCAACCCTGCCTATTTCCTGTAAATACTTATCAAGCGACTGGCTTTCCCGGTTCGTGATTTGTTTACTGATCTTAAGTTGTCTCATTCAATAGGATTTAGTTGAAAATAATATAAACCGAGCAAGCACATAATGCTGCTATTACGATGATCGAGCAGGAGAATTGATTTACAGGTAGAATGTGGTGGTTTTAAGAAGAATTAAGCAAAGGTACGCATAATTCCCCGTAACTCAAGCTGTTGTGCTCAGCGTGGTACCTAATTTACCAATGCAACGTCCTATAAATGCTATTGGTGAACAACGACGAGCCATTCGGTTTAAACCGGATCACCACGGCGAAAACCTTTACCTGGGGTTGAAGCATCGATCTGCTTTTTCTGATACTCGTCAAAACGGGGGCTAACACGATCCTGTTCTTCAAACAGCAACGACGATGTAAGAATAAAATCGGCGGTAGTGTGATTGCAAGCCAATGGGATGTTCCAAACGACAGCAATCCTCAGCAATGCTTTTACATCCGGATCATGCGGCATCGGTTGGAGCGGGTCCCAGAAGAAGATCAGAATGTCAATCTTGCCTTCTGTTATAAGTGCGCCTATTTGCTGATCACCTCCAAGCGGACCGCTTTGCAAGCGCACGACTTTCTGTTTTAGTTTTTCTTCAATGCGCTTTCCAGTAGTTCCTGTTGCAAACAATTCAAACTGGGCTAGTTTATGTTTGTTGTATTCAGCCCACTCAACTAGTTCATCCTTCTTATGGTCATGGGCTATTAACGCGATGGTCTTCCTCATTTTTGTCTTCTTTTTTGATCAAAAGAGTTCTGGTTCTCTGCCTGTAAAACATAAGAGGCCGCCCTATGTGAATAGAACAGCCTCTATAACTGACCGTTACGTTGCTGGTATTATCCAGTAATTGGTCAAGCAGTCAATAGACATCCAAAAACTTGCGTCCCGGGTGTATACAGAAAACTTGAGCGATCAGTGACATCGTATATTAAATTATCATACCCATACTTTACTACGTAAATCACCTGTCATCATGTAGACCGGCTGATTGCCGTGTCGGGACATTACCCAAATCGTTATTCAATTCTTAAGGCTATAGTATTTTCAGTCGCTTATTTTTCAAACCACATCATCATTCCTGATGCCGATGCGGCTGCCTCCGATCCATCAACACATTGCGCAACCGTCCGCTGCATCTGAAAAATGGAATTCAACGCCGACAAATTGCACCGGCTGAAGAGACAATATCGGCTAAAGAAAGCCGATTATATTCATACTGAACAAATTGCCTACCTGAAATGTCAGCGTGACCAGCTCGCATAACAGCGTGACCGGCTGCTATGTCAGGAAGAACAAGTGCTATGTCAGTAAATCCGACCCGTGTCACAACCAGGCAACACCGTTGTTTTTAGCTCAAAAATGCATATTCAACATGACCGCGAGGATTTTCTTTCTATTCGGCTGAAAAACTTACATTGCTGGTCATCATAACAAGACCTCTGCTTCAATAACACGCCTGAAAAAGCGCCTTGTTTTCGCATCTTTTTCGAAGTGCAAAAAACCTGTGCAAAGAACAAAAAAACCGGGTGGTGCATCGTGGAAAAACAGTGCGAAAGTCAGCAGGAATATTACGCGGAGCACGGTTCCGGACCAGAGAACACGACTTTAGTCTCAGGTTGTTTGATCCGGCCGGGGATAGAAATTCCTTCCAAAGAATGAGTGCCGTGATAACGATCGCAACATCGGAAATACAATCCCGACTATCATCCGCCCTCTGCCTGGGCTTCGCTTCATGTGATCCATCCATATTTTCCGCCATGCTTGCCACGGTCAACTTATATGAGACACCTGGCTGCGTTCGTAGGGGCTTTTCGAACTGTAACATTTCAAGCTGCCACTTTTGATGCTTCGCAGATCTGAAGTACCTCCATTCGTCCGTGGCACGCTGCACATATAACCCATAGGGCAAAGCTGCCACCTCAACACAAGTGTTTAGAGATTGATTGTGCTACCGTAGCCATAGCGATCCCGGACTTACCTGGCAAGGCAGGAAATCATTTCTTGAAAAGACTGTAAATCTGCAGGCTCCTTTT
>DASPJN010000264.1:0-2581 GCA_035628595.1 Chryseosolibacter sp. | reverse complement strand
GGAATTTCGATTGCAACATCCCCAAAGGGAATTGCTTCTTCGCTTACGCCATTTACTTCGTTGCCAAAAACAAGGCAGTATTTTACTCCGATTTTCGGACTAAAGTGATTCAACGGAATACTTTCAGACGTCTGCTCGATGATGACAATCTGATAACCCTGCTGCTGTAGTTGCGAGAGAACTGTCTCCGTCTTGTCGACATGCTCCCATGTAACTGATTGGGTTGAGCCTAACGCGGTTTTTTCAATTTCACGGTGTGGTGGTGTTCCGGTAATGCCGGTTAAAAATAACTTCTCAATTTTAAAGGCATCGGATGTGCGAAATGCCGAGCCCACATTGTGCAAACTCCGAATATTATCGAGCACAATGCAAACAGGCATTTTTTGACTGTCTTTAAATTCATCGACGGAAATTCTTCCCAACTCTTCCAGCTTCAGTTTTTTCATAGCCCGCAAAGTTATCAGTTATTTAAAAATCCTTGCTGTCACTTCACAGCCAGTCCGATAGATAAAATGTTTAGGGAAGCAAAAGAGACCAGCCACAATTTTTATCTTTGTTCCTTATGGCTGAGGCGAAAACCACTACAGAGACGCCGCTCATGAAACAATACAATGCCATTAAGGCAAAGTATCCTGGGGCGTTGCTTTTATTCCGTGTCGGGGATTTTTACGAAACTTTCGGCCAGGACGCCGTGAATGCCACCAAGGTGTTGGACATCGTGCTCACGAAACGCGGTGCGGGCTCTGCTTCCGAGATTGAGCTTGCCGGGTTTCCACATCATGCTTTGGATACCTATCTGCCAAAACTTGTCCGCGCCGGATACCGCGTTGCCATCTGCGACCAGCTTGAAGACCCCCGTTTTGTAAAGGGTATTGTAAAGCGCGGCGTCACAGAACTGGTAACTCCGGGTTTGTCTTTTAACGACAATGTTCTTGATAAAAAACAAAATAATTTTCTGGCTTCAGTTTTTGCCGGCAAGGACGTTTATGGCGTAGCCTTCCTCGACCTTTCAACCGGAGAGTTTTACGCCGCGCAGGGTCATGAAAATTATGTGCATAAATTACTTCAGGGCTTTGCCCCGTCGGAGATCATTTTCAGCAAGCAGTCGCGCGAAAGATTTCAGAAGCTGTTCGGAGATGAATACAATATTTTCGCGCTCGACGAATGGGTGTACGGATTTGATTATGCTTACGAAAAACTTGTCGGGCACTTTCAGACGGCGTCGCTGAAGGGATATGGCGTCGATGGACTTGGTGAAGCGATCATTGCCGCGGGAGCAATTCTTCATTACCTCGAAGAAACTGAGCACAAAGACACGTCGCACATCGCGTCGATTTCGAGAATTGATGAGGATAAATACGTCTGGCTTGACAAATTCACTATTCGCAATCTTGAGATCGTTCATTCGCAGCACGATGGTGGCGTACCGCTCATCGATGTAATTGATCGCACCGTAACCCCCATGGGCTCAAGGCAACTTCGGAAGTGGATGATCCTGCCGTTGAAGGATAAGATTGCGATCGATGAACGCCTGAGTGTTGTTGACAATTTTTACAACGACACTTCGCTTTGCGAAATGCTTCATGAACACTTAAGACAAATTTCTGATTTGGAGCGTTTGATTTCGAAAGTGGCGGTGAACAGAATCAATCCGCGTGAAATGATTCAGCTTAAGCGTTCGTTAAGAAATATCGTTCCGGTAAGGGATACGCTTCAAAAGCATTCATCGGCAGAATTGAAAAAGCTGGCGAATCAGCTTCATGCGTGTGAGTTTCTGCTCGAAAAAATTGAAAAGGAGCTGCGTGACGATGTGTCTATCAACAGCAACCAGGGCGGCCTTATCAAAGAAGGTGTGGATGCAGAGTTGGACGAATTGCAACGCATCGCTTTTTCAGGGAAAGACTATTTGTTGCAGATACAAAAACGCGAAGTTGAACGCACTGGGATTTCGTCATTAAAGATTTCATACAACAAAGTTTTTGGTTACTATCTGGAGGTCAGCAACGCAAACAAAGACAAGGTCCCCTCCGACTGGATCCGTAAACAAACGCTCGCAAATGCCGAACGTTTCATCACCGAGGAACTAAAAGTTTACGAGGAGAAAATTCTTCACGCAGAAGAAAAGCTTGTTGTCATTGAACAGCGGATATTCAATGCGTTGATACATCACGCTGCAGGGTTCATCCCTCAAATTCAGCAGAATGCCAGGGTGATTGCGCAGCTGGATTGTTTACTTTCTTTTGCTTCAGTTGCTCGCGCAAACAAATATCATAAGCCTGAAATAAATGAGTCGTTGGTCGTTGACATCAAGGCGGGACGACACCCTGTGATCGAAAAACAATTGCCTGTCGGCGAAACGTATGTCCCAAATGATATTTACCTCGACAGCGAAAAGCAACAGGTATTAATAATCACGGGGCCCAACATGGCAGGTAAGTCGGCTTTGCTGCGACAGACTGCATTGATTGTTTTGCTTGCGCAGATCGGAAGCTTTGTTCCCGCGGATGCGGCTTCGATTGGCATCGTTGATAAAATTTTCACGCGTGTCGGCGCATCCGATAACTTGTCGCGCGGAGAATCA
>DASPJN010000263.1:0-15888 GCA_035628595.1 Chryseosolibacter sp. | reverse complement strand
ATTGAAAATGAACGAAGAATTTCAAAATAATCGTGCCCTAAAACTGATCGCATATGAGTAAGCGTAATGTGGTAATTGTCGGTGCTGGGATTTGTGGTCTTTACGCAGCAAAAAGATTACTAAGTAGCGGCATTGGCGTCGCGATAGTCGAAGCCAGGAAGCGAACCGGCGGCAGAATATGGACACACTACACTGAGTTTCAACGGCCGGTTGAATTGGGTGCTGAATTTCTTCACGGCCGACCGAAGTTATCTTTAAAGATGATGGACGAAGCAGGCGAGTCTAAAGTAAAAGCCGGCGGAAAGTTTCTCGAGCTGCGTGATGATGGAGTGCGTGCGCCCAAATTTGAATCGACTGATTGGTACCGGCTGTTAAATGAGATAAAAAAGCTTGACGCAGATATAACATTCAGAAAATTCTTTGATGATCATTTTTCCGCAAATACCCATGCTGAATTTAGAGACTCTGTATTCCGTCTTATTGAAGGCTACGATGCAGCTGCGCCCGACAAAATCAGTGCATTTGCATTGCGCGACGAATGGCAGCAAGACGACACGCAACACAGGATCCGTAATTACTATGGCTCAATCATCCAACACCTCGAAAAAGAGATTAACAAACTCGGCGGAAAAATATTCCTGGAGCATACTGTTGACCACATCACGTGGAATGAACGTGAAGTAAACATCCATACAACACAAAAGAAACTTCAGGCCAACAAAGTACTTGTAACCGTTCCGATTAGCATTCTGCAACAGGAGAAAATAAAGTTTACCCCGTCCATCCATGATTATATCGAAGCTTCTCGGAAAATAGGGTTTGGCGATGTTATAAAGATGATATTCGAGTTCAAGGCACCTTTCTGGAAGACCAGCAAGGCAAGAGAAGACCTGAAAGATTTCGATTTCGTTTTGACGGACGCGAAAGTTCCAACATGGTGGACGCAGACGAGTGAAAACTCAACCTTATTGACAGGATGGATCGCGGGGCCGGTGGTCAATCAGCTTTCGAATGAAACGCTGTATGACGACGCTATGAACTCATTAAGCTACATCTTCAAAATGACGCGTCTCGAGATCGAATCGCTTCTGCAGTGTTATAAGATCGCTAACTGGCGCGACGACCTCTTCAGTCTCGGTGCGTACGCGTACGCAACACCCCTGTCATTGGCAGCCCGTAAAATACTTACAACGCCTGTTGTCAATCGCATATATTTTGCAGGCGAGGCATTGAATGAAAATGCGGCGATGGGCACAGTTGAAGCTGCACTGCAAAGCGCGGAAGCAATGGTCAGGAAAATGATTGGTTAATTGTTCTTTTTTCGTTGCTCCTTATCATACGCACCTGCCTTTGCTTTATTCACAAGAAAAATCGCACGCTTGATTCGACTGTCTATGTTTTTAACGCTGAAGACATAATGGGCGAGACTGCGCTGAAGTCCTGGCGTGAAACATTGCCATGCCTTGCGTCCTTCGGGATCCTGCTCCAAGACGGCCTCCAATTCCTCGGGAAGGTCAACCTTTTCAGCATCTACCATGTGAAAAGAAACGCGAACCTTATCTCCTGCTTTAATTTTCGCAGCTCTTCGGAGCGGCGCGCTTACCATAAAAAAGCTTTGCCCTGATTTTCGATATTGCACTGCAAGTGAGAACGGAACGTCATTGATCGTGCCTTTTACGCGAACACGGCGAGGCGGCAACTTTGAAAGAATCTTCCCGGGTATGTAAACTACCGTGTGTACGAGCATGTCCTCGATATGCGAAAGCGGAGCTGTGAATATGTACTCAGTATTTTGTGCCATGAATCGGGCCCTAGTTTACAGGCTGTGGCGCGGCAACTGTTTCCATCCAGGCGCGGGCTTCGTCAAAACGAGAAAACGTTCTGACGGATATACCGTGTTTTTCCGAAAGGAGACCAAGCAGTTCGAAATAATGATTTTGAGGACGTCCAAGCAGGGAAACGTATTTTAGTCCTGCACCTGCCAGCTGTGGAAGTATTGTTTCCGTAAACCAAATCTGATCGCTTTGTGGTATCTCGCCCTGATTCCGCACGTCCGAAATCCAGCCCGGGCAATGATAAACATTCAATGAACTAAGTACAGCATTGAAAGCCTGCCTGTATTCGTCAGAAGTTACTTGACGTTTCCAGTCAATGACAATGATATTGAGGTTACCATCGAAGTAAAGCATCGCGGATTCGTGGTCATAAAAAATCTGACGGTCAACCTGCTCAGGTGGGGAAAGATCGATCGTAAACGTCGTTCCCTGATCCAACTCGCTGGCTACTGTAATCGAGCCACCCAAAGTCTCAACCTGCGTTTTCACAAGGTATAACCCAAGGCCCTTGCCAGCCACATGCGTATGGAATCGTTTGTATAGTTTGAATAAATTTTTTCCCTGTGCCTTCAGGTCAATCCCTAGTCCGTTATCCGTAATCGTTATCTGCGTGCTATTGTCGGATACCCTTCTGGAACGTGTAATAATGTGAAGCTTTCGTTCGGGTGATTGGTATTTAATTGCGTTGCTGATGAGATTGTAAAATATGCTTTGGATCATTGGGCGAACACCAAAAACATAAGGCGCATCCGAAAAGTCCACATCGAGGCGGTGCACTGTGCGAACACTATCGCCCACAAGGCTCACAGCTTTCTTCCATTCTTCCTGCAAATACACCTTTTCGCGCACGCTGTAAATATCATTTCGGATATCAATGATCAGGCTCAGATCCTTCAGTATTTCGTCCAGTTCTTCACTCGAACGCAAAATAAGATCTTGCAGCTTTTCGCGTTCCTCTGCATCAGGTTTATTTAATAAACGTGTCAGTCCCAACAGACGGGCTACTGGCCCACGCAGGTTATGAGACACCGTGTAAGAGAATTGCAACAGCTCATTGTTATACTTGACAAGCTCCTCATTCGTGGAAATAAGGTCTCCATTTTTCTCTTCAACAAGGGCTTCGAGCGTATCATTATGGCGCTGAAGTTCGTGCTGCTGATCAACAATGAGCTTGTTTGCCTGTTCAAGCTTTTCGGCGCTGGCCAGCATTTCTTCCTGGTGCTGTAACAATTCTTCGTGCTGTGCTTCAATTTCGTTTTGCTTTTCGACAAGCTCCATATTCTGAGAAAGAACCTCACGCTCTGACCGCTCAAGGACAGATCTCAACAATAAAATCCCAAACAATAAAACACTATAAGTGACGCTGACGATATAATTGACGTACTGATACGACAAGTCGGTGAATCCCTGCTGATAATATCCGGCGCCCAGCAGTTGATGGATCGGGTCGAAAAAAAAGATAAAGATTGAAATTGAGCCGACGCACAAAAAGAGTTGCAAACGCTCTTCTAACCTGAAAACGATGCCCGGTAGGATGGTTGCGGCCATGAGAATGAACCGGCTGTCGAAGTAACTAATGGCGATAAGGGTCTTATCAATGTTCAGTTTAAAATATATGCTCACGAACATTGTCAGCCATACAGGAATCAGACAAAAAGCAACTCTGCCAATTTTATGGCTGATCCAACGATTGAAAGCCGGGATCATTAAAAAAAGTAAGGCAATTGCCAACACGTAGGGCAGTGGTGTTATCCAACCAAAAATGCTGTATAAAATACCGAGAACACCGATCGTTAATCCAAAGAAAATAAAAGAGAGCACATTCGTGATAAGAACAGGTTTCTCATAATCCCGGTGTAATGAAGCGGAGGGTTTGAGATAAAACAGTACTGCTGCCACGTCTGAATTAGTTTTCAATCCAAGAAAGATAACACTTGCTTCAATGAATAACAACGTTTAGTACCCTCACGCGCAATAATAGTGGACCGTCTGCAACATTTTTGAGGAGAGTCCAATAAGACGCAAGTACCAGACAGCGGCGTTACCGTGGCCTGGTCATTTTATTAAGAAGAAAGAATCGACGAGTGACCCAAAATATGGCTGGCACAATAATTTGAGCGACTATTATCGACTATAGAAGATAGTCACCTAATCCAAGAAAAGTGAGTATGATTTGCAGGGTATGGATGGCGGTTTTCGTAACCGTTACGAGTGGAATGTTTTTGCCTCTCTTTGCGCAAAAAAGTTATTATGTGGTGGTGGGTGCTTTTAGCACAGATGGCAATGCTGATGAATTGATCGCGCGTCTTCCTAATTCAGCTACAGATACAGCTTATGCAGTGAATGACGACAATCTAGTTCACCTGTATGTATTAAGAACAGGCGACAGGCAAACGGCAGCAGAAAAATCAATGCTTCTACAAAAAAGCATTGAAGAATTAAGACAGGCTAATGATTCGTATGAATCAGTAACGATCAGTAAGGCGGACGAAGAAATCGGGATCTCTGTTAAAAGTGAAATCGCCAGTTACAACCCCAACGTAACAATGACTGAAGCCTCGGGCGCCCGCGGCTCCGAAAGCGAAAGTGCTGTTGGTAACGTACCGGCGGGTGTGAAGTCTAACATGTATAAGTTTACAATTTCGAATAGCAAGGGAAAAGAGCTTCCTGGAAAAGTTCACTTCATCGACTTTCAAAAACAAAAGGAACTCGCTTCCTATGATGCCTTTACTTATAACGACATCATGCATGTGGCTAAGAGTAGTGACGTAGCAGTCGTGTGCGGGATTTTTGGTTATAAAGAAATTGAAACATTCCTGGACGCTAGTAATCCTTCATTACTCGAAGGCGCATATCGCGATGGCAGCGGCGCCTGGGTTGTTCCATATGAGCTGAAGCGTCTCGAAAAAGGAGATGTCTCCGTAATGTACAATGTAGCATTTCACAAAGATGCCGTCCCAATGCTTCCCCAATCAAAATCAGATCTTGATGAACTTGTTACAATGATGTATGAAAATCCCGGTTACGAGATCACGATTCATGGTCATTGCAACGGAAAGCAAAACAGAAAGATCATAGCGATGGGACCCGCAACAAATTACTTCGAGTTAGCGGGAACAAAAAAATTTCATGGCACAGCAAAAGAGTTAACGGAACTTCGCGCCGCAGCGATTGAACAATACCTGCTCGATCATGGTGTGAATCCAAAACGAATCAGAACTTTTGCCTGGGGCGGGCGCTACAAGCTCGTCGATGAAGAAAGCACGCATGCTTCTCTGAACGATAGGATAGAAATCGAAATCCGTAAAGACTAGAAAATACACAACGAAAAGAGAGAGGCTTGAACAGCCTCTTTTTTTATGCAGAAAATGCAACAATAATTTACCCTACCCGTCTCCGTTTACCAAAATTGTTAAAATGTAACGGTTTGAAGACCGTTACAGCGGTTGGCCGATGACAGGCCGCCCTTCCCTTTAATGGCATAAGAATTTATTTCTTACAACCAATTAAGTAAATGACAAGCCGGAGGGAAAAGCGTCTGCTTGCCACTGAAAGGAGGACGTATGAGACAAGTAAGATTTAACGAATTGCCGATAACAGATAAGGCCTTGCTCGTGGCAGAGTTTGGAAATTTCCTTCAGTCCATTGAATTCTATGATTACAGGGTTCACCTGTACTCGCTTAACAGCCACTTTATTGAAGTTTACTACAACATCCTTACAAGACAGGTTGAAAGAATATCATTGGCTGATTACAACGAACTCGATAAATATCTTTCACGAATAATACTGCCAAGTCTGAGAAAGTGTTGATAAACAGATAAACCTTGTTAGCGTTTATTTTGATTTACACCACGGGTATGAAGGGCTTTAACAAACTTGACATCGACTCAAAATCGATCATGCTGCACTACAATGGAACAATGTTGGCGTCAGTAAAACATTACAACTTCAGGGTTACGCTTTACGCGGTAAGGAATTCGCTTATCGAAGAATACTACGATACTGCCTCAAGCGAAATCACGAGAATTTCGATCGCCCACCGACACGATCTTAAAAAATATCTCGACAAGGTCGACATTGGTTCATTATTCAATGCAGGGCGCTAGCGCTGGTCAGGCGGAGGTTGCTCATCAAACGTAACAACATTTCCCCGAGCATCGAACCCAAAAATCTGCACCATAGAATCCACCGGGATTGCAACGTAATAGCGGTCGTTCACTTCATCAAAATAAAGTAATGAATCCCGCCAGCCGCTGAAACGACTATTGCTTTGCAATTCTTCCTGCAGTTTCTGCGGAAGCGCTTCAAATTTGATTTTATTGTAATGATTTAGAGGCTCAAAATCTACACCTGGAAAATTCGTTACGGTGTCATCTTCCGAAATAGGAAGGCCGTTTCTGTAGATTGTCGACGTATCAGAATTGGTCTGTCCAAAACACATAACAACAATAAGCGTAAACCACGCTGCAGCTACGATTCTTTTCATATTAATGAAAAGGAAACAATTGTGCCCTCCATTTCACCGCGTAATTCAATCGAATAAAGCGGGCATAAGATTATTATAAGAATATACAGCCAACCTTCCTGACTCTCCTATCACCTTAACATGTGAAGTATGAAATTAAGTGTTTGGGCATTGGTATGCCTCTCGTTTTTGCTTTCTCAGTCCTTCAATAGCAACGGACAAATAAGTCTCGCCGCTGATTCGTGTGCAACGACAGTGAGGTATTACAAACGTAATGAGCTGGCTGTGGTTCCAGTAATGATAAACGATACATTACAAGTCAACATGCTCCTCGATCCAAGATGCAAAACGGTTGTATTATTTGGAAAGCGATTTGAGAAACTCATGCGCGAGAGCATCAAAAATGGCAATGGCACTGAAAAAATGAAGGGAGAACTTTTCCTTGACAACACAATCGAGGTCGGGCAGGTGAAAGCAACTAACATTCGAATTGCTGTTGTACCGAACCGTGATCCTATGAATTTTTTCTTAAGCATAAATGGGGTCATTGGCTATAATGTTTTCAGAGATTTTCAGATTGTCAGGGATCAAAAACATCAGATCCTGACTTTTATTCCGAAAGACGACCAACAGATTTATACACTACTTCCGGTGGAAGATGACGACCGGGCTCACTAGTTAGCGCAAGGCAGAATACAAAATATATCCTAGCATAATGATCGCAAGCAAGACTGCAATCCATCGCAAAGAACGGGGTTGTTCAGGAAACTGATAGCTGCAAACCGGGCATACCTTTGCCGAAGCATCGATTTCCATTGCGCACGAAGGACATTCTTTTTTCGCCATATTCAAATTGAACGTGGATAGCGCAATAATAGGAAAGAGAGACATGAAGCCTCCCTTTTCTTTTGCCGTTTATAAATTTACTTAGTTAGCTGCCACCGTCATCGCAGGCGAAAATTTCACAACACGATTGTTGATCGGTTTCACTGAACGCAGGTAGGCATAGATAGCAGCCAAATCTTGCTCCTTCATTGAACTATACATCGTCCACGGCATAATGCTGTTAAATTCTCCTGGTTGTACATTTGGCAACACATATGATGAGTCAGCGTACATTTTGAACCGCTGTACAAACATTTCTTTGGTCCACTTGCCCAGACCGGTTTCATCATCAGGAGAGATGTTAGACGAGCGGATAGTAGATCCATCAGGAAAATTGAATTCGCGACCACCGCCAAACGCCAGTTCTGGAATAATTTGTCCCTGATCAACCTGCGTATGACATTCAATACAGCCGGAAGCATTCACCATGTAGCCACCGTATGCTACCTCATCGGAAGGATCGGGTCTCTTTACATGCGATGGTTTTTCCGGAATGGTGTTGATGATAATATTCATCGGAAAGTCAGACTCGGATTCGGCCACTTGATTTTCAATCGGCTCAAGTGAACGGATATAGGCGATGATGGAATAGATATCCTCCTGGTCCATTTTACCATAATAACGGTACGGCATGACTGGAAACATGGCTTTTCCTTCTTTATTCACACCAGTCGTGATAACCCGATACAGTTCTCCGTCGGTGTATCGTGATATCCCGGCAGGAGTAATATTTTTTGCATGATACACACCCGGAAATCCCACGCTGTGGTCAAAGCGATCTCCACCTTTACCGAATGTACCGGGAATAATAGGCCCGGAGAATTTACTCCAGTCGCGATTGGAGTGGCAATCCATACAGATTGTCACGGAATTTGCGAGGTATCTGCCGCGTTCAATTCGCTCGGCGGTTAAATCAACTTTCAGTTCGGGAGCTTCGCCAACATCTGGAAGTGCAAGCTTTACGTAACCGATGAAGCCCGTTATTCCAACGGCGACAACGACTACGAACAACAAAATAATTTTGATTACTTTTTTCATGGGGATAAAAGGTTTGGTCTGCTGAATTTAGTAAAAAGCTGCGCGACTTTCAAAACGATCACAAAGCGCGGACAGATGCAGCTTCACCGATTTCAGATCGGAACTCCTGAATCAATTTCCCGAGCACAGCCTCCATTGGCTGAATACTTTTGACATGTTCAATGGTTGGCCCCGCACACCAGACGCTTTTGTAAGTTGCACTGAACGCAGCTTTTTCGACAGCCTTCATTCCCCTGAATGCAATAAGCATTTTCACGTATTTTTTCAGCGTTTTATTATTATGTAACAACCATTCAAGGAAGTTAGCTTTTGTGCCGAGTTCTTTAACGTACGGTGTATTGATGACCGTTAACGCCGAGCCCGATAGTTTGGTTGTCTTCACGATATCTTTTTCGCCATAATCGACCATTGCCTGTTTGTAGTCGGCCGACACGTCTGATTCATTTGTGGCGATGAAAATTGTTCCGATTGAAACCCCTGCGGCACCCCACTCCATAACTTCCCTGATCTCATGCCCGAAGGCAATGCCTCCGGCAGAAATAATGGGAATCGAGAGTTGCTCCTTCAACATTGTAATAAGTTCGCGAGCGGAAACAGATCCGGCGTGACCACCAGCCCTGTCGTTGACGGCGATCACAGCATCGGCGCCAAGTGACTGAACCTTTAGCGCATATTTCAGGTCAACCACATCGCAAAAGACTTTAATGCCAAGTGGTTTGCATTGATCGATTACTTCTTTGGGGCTGCCTAACGAAGTAATGATGTAAGGCACCGTAAGCTCCGTCAGTGTTTTTAGCTGCGGCTTGTATCTGGGATTTGATTTGTTGACAATCAGGTTAACACCAAAAGGTCTGTCACTTGCCGATCTGATCTCCTGAATTGCATTCCTCAGTTCCTGGTCAGTGCGGTAATTGAGAGCGGGAAAGGCAGCCGTGACACCTGCGTTGAGCGCGGCGATCACCATTTTTGTATTGGAAATCAAAAACATCGGCGCAACGATGACCGGATAATCAATATCAAGAAGTTTGTCTAGTGTAACAGGCATTTATCGCAGGTTGGGAGAAACCGAAGATAGCGATAAAAAAATTCCGAATGTCGTCAGGTATAGTTTTTCTCCCAAAGCATCTTGTTCAGCTGTTTCTGAACATCGAATATTTCATTGAGTGGAAGTGAAAGCTCCTTATGATATATTTTGTAGATGAGTTGCCATTCGGAGCGTTCCATAAAACCATCGGCGTTGGCCAGCACACAAAGCCACGCCACTGCTCTCACCTGGCGCACTCGGTCGAGTTTCTTTAAAGCTGAAATTGTTTCGTTATAAAGAGAATCATTACTACGTGACTTAAGTAAGGTCAGTTGTGCAGCGAAATCTGCCTCCTTCATCCCTTCCGACTTTGTCATTTGTCTGGCTAGCGCAAGCTCTTTCTCATTTGCATCACCATCTGCATAGATGAGCAGGTAATACAGCCTGGTAATGATCGCATTATAATTCATAGCCAACTAGATCGATGCGCACCAACGCAGGAAAATTGATGCCAACTTTTAACAATCAAAATTATAAAGCAATATCGGCTTTTTTATGCATTGCTTGTTCCAAACTGGTAAATTAATCTTATAAAAAAAATGCTCTCCGGAGAGAGCCATTGTCAGCTTACATAATGCAAAATCCAAAACTTATCTGCGTTGCAGTTTGCTTTTTGAATTCTTCATGTTCCTTGCCTGTAATCGACTCGGCGCGAAGGAAGATTGCGGTATGCGTATCTCCATCTCCTGCATCACCGAAGATCAGTCTGCCCTCTGCACGGAAGAAACTTCCATCGCTTTGACGACCATCTGTGGAGATCAGGCCCTTGCCAAATCCAACGGTACCCATAATGTTTTTGAATCGAACCGACGGCATAATGGCAGGCTTAGAACCAAAACCAAGTCCATCACCCATATTTGTAAAATAGTTTCCGTGGTAAAGTAATTTCACACCGACCTCAAGGTCATCGTCTACGGAGTAGGCTGCCTTAAGTCCGTATTCAATGCTTAACTCTAATGCGTATTTTATATCGTCGGCAAAGCCATTGATGTACCCGACGCCGAAACCTGCGCCAAGATGATCTCCGATGAAGAACTTCCGTTCGGTGTCTTGAAAGAACAACGATCCTAGAAGGGAGTAGCCGCCACGAAAATCAACCGTCCACCCTGAAAGCTTCATATTAATTTCATCCCCTGTGGCCTTTTGGTTGATATAGTTGATGTTGCCCGAAACTTCACGATAATATCCAAGCTTCTGAGCACTGGCTGAAAAGGAGCAAATCGCCAATATGCAAAAACAAATAATGATCTTATTCATAGGGTAAAGGGTTAAGTTATTCCAAAATTAACCCAACCCAAGCCCCCCTACCATACCGTTGATTTGGTAACTTAATCCGTACTACTACGGACTAAATCACGGCTTTAGCTTTTGACGCAGCTTCTTTTTATCAGAATGTGATTTCTTGGAATCGAGGCGCTTTTTAACAGAAGACTTCGATCGAGTACTTGGCTTCCTTGACTTTTTCTCCTTCAACGCCTCTTTAAGAAATAAGTCTAGTTTCTCTAAGACTGCCTGCTTATTGTCACGTTGAGACCTGCTATCCTGCGATGACAACATTAAAACGCCATCCATGGTCAGTTTACTTCTGCGCTTTTTTAGAATAATTGCTTTCTCGTGATAGGAAAGAACTTCCGAATCGACAATATTAAAATGAAGGGTGACCTTGCTGTTTACTTTATTGACATTCTGGCCACCTGGGCCACTGCTTCGCGCTGTGGTGAATGTAAGCTCACCACGCAGCATTTCTGAATTGATAATTCTTTGATTCATTCTCGTTATCGGGAAACCTTAACGCGAACAGCGTTCAATCCCTTTGGTCCGCGCTCAACTTCAAAAGTCACTTTGTCGTTTTCAACGAGGAGTCCGTCAACCTGGTTGATGTGCACGAAAATACTTTCCTGTGTGTCCTGATCTTTGATAAATCCATAACCTTTGGAATCATTGAAAAAAGTGACGCGTCCCCAGCGGACGGTGATCTCTTCCTTGCGTTGAGATTGCCGTGGTACATTGATTTCAATGTCTTCTTCTTTGATTACTTTTTTTCTGGTGGGATCGGGAGGAGTCGAAGTAATGTTTCCGTTTTCGTCCACGTAAGCAATCATGTCTTCAAAACTTGTATTGCCCTTGGCAGCCTTGCGTTCCTCGCGCCGTTGCTCTTTTTCTTTGCGCTTCCGCTCCTTGTTTTTTTCGTTGTCTTGTTTGCTGAAGTTTTCTCGTGATTTTGCCATACAATAATTAATGCGTTTTTCTAAAAGCTTTATTCGCTTCCTCCTTTCTGATATTTCAAATTTAATACTTTATTTTCTTTTTTCGGACTACTGGAAACCGTGGCGGATGTTGTGAAATAATTGTTAAACTCACAATGTTTTGTTGGGTTGCTCCATTGATAAGCAACCATTTCCAGATACTCGCGTAAACACACAAAACCATTATCAATGCATCGGATCAACGTTATCATTATCGGGTTATTCGTTTCAATTACAGGCTCGTTTGCACAAATCAAACCTGAAATATTACAACCGGGAAAAATCTCAAACAATGGTGTTTTCGGCTACACACTATCTCCCGACGGACAGGAAGCATTCTGGGTACATTCGAATGGCGGCCGTGATACTCTTCAGCTGATGCATGCGAGAAAAGTAAATGGCGACTGGCAAAAGGCGGGCTTCGCGACTTTCTCTGGAAATTATAAATGGAAAGATATCGATCCGATGTTTAGCCCGGATGGAAATAAAATTCTGTTTCAGTCTACAAGACCTGTACCTGGACAAGTGGATCGGGAAGGTTTCGATATTTGGGCAGTTGATAGAACTAAGACCGGTTGGGGTGAGCCATATCATTTGGGTGAGGGCATTAATACCGACGAATCTGAATCGTTTGCTTCTATCACCTCCTCGGGCAACATCTATTTCATGAAACGTTCCGGCGAACAAAACAATTCAGATATATGGATGTCAAAGCCCGTTGATGGAAAATATCAAACACCTGAAAATATTGGCACACCGATCAATACTTTGTTTCGCGAATCAAATCCGTTCATCGCCGCGGATGAATCGTTTATAATTTATTTCTCAAGTGACACGACTGGCTTTGGCCAGGTGGATTTATACATAAGCTTCCGCGAAGATGGGAAATGGACAAGCCCTGTAAACCTGGGCGAGAACATTAACACAAGTGACGCCGAATTTTGCCCGGCATACCATGCTTCAGAAAAACGGCTGTATTTTTCACGCATTGTGAGAGGCGGCCCGCGAAATATTGAGAATATATTTTCCGTCTCCTTCGATCCCAGCGAATACAGGAAGCGTTAGCACATATACGGGTTTGTAATGCTCGCGACCATCTGCGTTGACATAGGTCAATTACTAACGTGACGGCTAACGGATCGGCGTTTACTCAGAAGCAGTCAATTGCCGTAACGTATCATGAAGATTGGTAAACGTAATTCCGAGCCTTGCTTTGATCTTGTCGCAATTGATGATTTTTCCTCGCAGCCTGTCATTGGTGAAAGTTGGAGCTTCTAATCCGGCGAGCTGAGCAGCCTCGATGTAGAATTCTCTTCGTGATGGGTGTTCGTCTGCACATGCGTTGAACAGTTCATGCCAGGCGTTTCGATCTATGATCGACGTAATCACATGAATACAGTCATTGCGTGAGATCAGGTTAACCGGCGCATCTGGTAAGTCAACTTCAGTTTTCCCTGCAAAAAATCGCCCCGGGTGTCTGCCGGGGCCAATCAACCCTCCAAATCTTAAAACTGCGGTTTTCACATCTTGCGATTCCATCAAGTATCGCTCTGCAACGACCAGCGGATGTTCTGGCAACGCTTGCTCTTCGGTAACAATTGAATTCGTGTTGGGATATACAGCAGTAGTGCTGATAAGTATCACTTTTCTTATCGGCGTTTCTTTTAACGTCGCTGCCAGATGGTGGATTTGCCTTTTGTATTGTTCGCCGCCATCCAAGCGGGTTTTTGGGGGGACAGCTATAATCAGTATTTCGGAATCAAGGAAATGTGACCCGCTTTCGTACGGAACCGAAAGGTCAAAAACATGAGGCTCGATTCCATGCTGGTGGAGCAACGGGAGTTTCTCCTCGTGGGTAGTCGATCCCTTAACCAGAAAACCAAGTTTCTTTAGCGCAACCCCCAGAGGCAAACCGAGCCATCCACATCCAAGAATACTGACCGAATGCATTCCTATTTTTGATGCAAACTAATGCTACCGGCGCGCTAAGCATCATCGCGGCACAGATATTTTTCGCACAGTATAAAACTTGGAACCATGAAAGCTACTACCGTGATCTACTTCGCCATAATTTCATTATTCTCTTGCGATGGTGGCAAACAAGACAGCGTCAGGCTGGCACATGAAGAAAACCTGAATTCAGCAATAGACGAACGGATTTCAGAGTTTATGACACAGGCGGCGGATGCACACATGCTCGCCCTTCAGCAGGCTGAACTGGCAGTATCGAAATCTTCATCACCGCATGTCACCGAATTCGCAACATGGATGGCTGCCGAACAGAAACGGTTACTACAAAATCTTCGCATGCTTGCCGCGCAAAAAAACATTATCCTCCCGCAAGCGCCTGGAAACAGGAGCGCTGAGAATCTTGAAGACCTGAAAGAGGAGGAAGATCTTGACAAGGCATTTATCAACGCAATGCAAAAAAACTACAAAGATGTGGTTGATATTTTTGAAGATGGGACGGACGTCCGGGATGAGGATGTACAGCTATTTGCGAAATCAAACTTGCCTGTCGTCGAATCACATCTTGCTCGCATTGAAGAAATGGAGCAAAATACACCAGCCAACAATCCGGTTACCGAAGACAACGAGAGCAATTAATCCTTGATTTTGGGACGCAATCGAATTTAAGAAGAGAAAATAAGGCCCGCATAAATAAGCGTCAAACTTGTCCATGAAGGCCTGGAAATCCCTATTCGGATTTTTTTGAAAAAATTGAAATGATGTTATCCTTCAAACTTGTCTTTTGTTCGGCTGGCTCGTTCGAAGCTTCTTCATTTACCCCACCTTTCTCAGCAATTTTCGTGAGCAGCACATCGGCCTTTTTCTCTTCGTTTAACGTTGTATTGAGAATCTTCGCGATGTCGTTCTTCTTCATCGTTCTTGCTAACTGAACAAGTCCGCCATAGGTGGCAATCTCGTAATGCTCCACTTTCTGCGCAGCAATAATAAGTGCTGCGTCTTTTGTGGAAGTGTCATCTTTTGTTTCCATCATGATGGTTTCACTTTCTTCAATCAAGCCCTCCATCGCGTCACATTTCTTTGATTGGACTTTTTTGCCAAGTTTCTTAAAAACCAGTTCAAGTCGTTCAATCTGCTTTCGGGTAACAGCCAGGTGTTCATTAAAAGCTTTCTTCAAATCAGAAGAGGTAGACTCCTTCGACATTTTCGGCAATGCCTTCGTCAGTGCCTTTTCCGCACCGTAAATGTCCTTAAGCGCTTCAAGGAAAAAGTCGTGAAGCAGTGAGCCATTTGCCTGCTCTTTTTTGTTGCTCGCGCGTTTTGTCAGTCGCGATGCTGTTCTTGCCTTCTTCTTAACCGGGACTCTGCGCGTTGACGATTTCCTGGCTCGTCCTGTTTTCGAAGCTTTCGATCTTGTTTTAGTTGTTGCCATAGTTATGTTGTTAAACAGAATAAAAGAGCGTAAAAATGGTATGCCACCCATATCTTTATCCTCGAAAGTATTTTTTCTGTGACAGGCAACGAAAGAGTCCGCACGGGCATTATTAGGTTGAAAGCGTTAATGTGAAAATCTCCGAGATTGTCAGAAAGTGTCAACGGGCCGACCCACAAAGCCAGCGATGTCTTTTCGACATGTATGCGGATATGCTGTTTCGCATAGCATTACGATATGTGCGGGATTCAGCCACTGCCGAAGATCTAGTGATGCAGGCATTTATGAAGATCTTCGGCAAGATCGCGTCATTTGAACATCGTGAAGGCCCGACGTTAGAAGCATGGATGAGGAAGATTACCGTGAATGAAGCGTTGATGCACCTGCGAAAAAGCAACAATTTTAACCTGATGGAATCAATCGATGTCATCACCAGGTTGTTGACGAACGATGGGTCGTGGATGTGGACGGAGAGGATCTGGTGAAAATGATTGTCGAGCTTCCCACAGGGTATCGGGCGGTCTTCAACCTTTATGTTGTCGAAGGGTATACCCACGAGGAAATTGCGAAAATGCTTGGGATCTCTGAGAATACTTCGCGCTCCCAGCTTTTCAAAGCAAAAAGTTTATTGCGAAAGAAAATTGAAAACGAGAACAAAAGATATGGAACCTGATTTTGACCTGCTTGTCCGTGATCGCGTCAGATCGGCTGATAGATTGCCATTGCAGTGGCGAAAGGATCTCGTGTGGCAGATGTTGAGTGGCACTCAATTGCCAAAACATCGGACTATCGGCAGGCGTTCGCTGATGATGGCTGCGTCGGTGTTATTTCTCTTGTCCGCTGTGGTGACGACACAGGAAGAGTCAATGGCGCCACGCGATCTTTCAGCTTCGGCCGCATTAACGCCGATAATCAAGCAACCGTTAGTTGACA
>DASPJN010000262.1:0-61616 GCA_035628595.1 Chryseosolibacter sp. | reverse complement strand
AAAATCAGACGATGCGTTGCTGGTGCCGACACAGGCAATCATTCCAACAGCTAGAAATAAACAAGTAATTGTTTATAAAAAAGACAGCGCGGTTTTTACTGTTGTTGAAACGGGAATACGCGATTCCGCCTACGTGCAAATATTGAATGGATTGAAAGCTGGCGATACCGTTATCGTGAGCGGATTGATGGCAATCAGGCCAAATGCTAAAGTTAGAATTACAAAGTTGGATTCGATTGAGGGACAACGTTAAGAGAATAGTATGAATATTTCGGAGCTGAGTTTAAAACGTCCGGTTCTGGCGTTTGTCATGAATATTATCCTGGTGCTGTTTGGCATTATTGGATTTAATTTTCTTGGTGTACGCGATTATCCTGCAATCGATCCACCGAATGTGAATGTACGCACAAACTATTCAGGTGCTAACGCGGATATTATCGAATCGCAAATCACCGAACCGCTCGAGAAGTCGATTAACGGCATCGCAGGCATCAAAAATATTACATCTGCTTCAAGTGTCGGTGTCAGCAATATTAACATCGAGTTTGAACTTGGTGTTGATCTTGAAGCAGCCGCCAATGATGTTCGCGACAAAGTCTCCCAGGCAGTTCGTTCTTTGCCACAAGATCTTACAAATCCACCTGTTGTTTCAAAAGCAGACGCCAATTCTGATGCCATCATTTCGATGACCGTTCAGAGCAACACCCGGAACCCGCTTCAGTTAACTGAATATTGCAACAACGTTCTTGTTGAAAGATTGCAAACCATTCCCGGCGTAAGCAGCATTCAGGTCTGGGGTGAAAAGAAGTATGCAATGCGGATCTGGCTTGACCCTTCGAAGCTCAGCGCTTACGGACTCACACCACTTGATGTGCAGAATGCATTGAATAGTCAGAATGTGGAATTGCCTTCGGGGAAAATTTCGGGTACCGCTACTGAATTGACTGTACGTACTTTTGGCAAGCTTTACAGCGAGGAGGATTTTGAAAATGTAATCATCAAGTCGGCGCCAACCGGAAACATTCGCCTGAAAGACATCGGTACTGCATTACTTGGCCCTGAAAACGAAGAATCTGTTTTGCGCGAAAGTAACATACCCATGGTCGGCCTTGCGATGGTGCCACTGCCAGGCGCCAACTATGTTGAGATTGCCGATGAATTTTATAAGCGTTTGGATCAGATAAAAGAAGATGTTCCTGATGATATCCGGCTGGACATCGCAATGGACCAGACTGTGTTTATTAAACGCTCGATTTCTGAAGTGGAGGAGACCCTTCTTATCTCCTTCTTGTTGGTGGTACTGGTAATCTATCTTTTCTTCCGTGATTTCCTTATCGCGATTCGTCCGCTGATAGACATTCCTGTGTCGCTGATAGCCACTTTCTTCATCATGTATCTGTGCGGATTCTCAATCAACGTATTGACAATGCTGGGTATCGTGCTTGCAACGGGTCTGGTAGTTGACGACGGAATTGTCGTTACCGAAAACATTTACAAAAAGCTGGAAGAAGGGATGAACAAATACCAGGCGGCGAAAGAAGGCTCCAAAGAGATCTTCTTTGCGGTGATTGCAACGTCCATTACACTTGCCGTTGTGTTTCTTCCAATTTTGTTTCTCCAGGGATTTGTCGGAAGACTTTTCCGTGAGTTTGGTATTGTTGTCGCTGGCGCCGTATTGATTTCATGTTTCGTTTCGCTAACTCTCACTCCCGTACTGAGTGTCAAACTTACGCGCAGCAATCACAGTCACTCGTGGTTCTACCGGAAGACAGAGCCTTTTTTCACAGGAATGGAAAATGGGTACAGTAAATGGCTAGCGGCCTTTATGAATGTACGTTGGGTTTCATTTGTAATTATTGCCCTTTGTTTTGCATCCGCTTATTTGATTGGAACAACTATTCAGTCTGAGCTTGCACCGATGGAAGACCGCAATCAATTCAGGCTGACGCTTAGCGCCCCGGAAGGAACGTCTTATGATTACATGGACGATTATGTTCAAGATATGGTACAGTATATTCAGGACTCAATCCCTGAATACGAAACGGCCTTGTCAGTCACAGCTCCGGGATTTACAGGTTCTGGTTCGGTTAATAGTGGATTTGTTCGCGTAACCTTAAGTGACCCCGATCAACGTGATCGTTCACAACAGGAAATTGTGGACCAGGTAAGCAAGGATCTTGCAAGATTCCAGCAAGGTCGCGCTTTCCCGATTCAGCAGCAGACCATTGCTGTCAATCGTCGCGGTGGGCTACCGGTTCAGTTCGTTATTCAAAATAACAATTTCGATAAGCTCCAGGACGCGTTGCCAAAATTTCTGGAAGCCGCAGCAAACAACCCGACATTTCAAACCATTGACTCAGATCTTAAGTTTAATAAGCCTGAGTTAAGAGTTGAAATTAACAGACTAAAAGCGTCCCAGCTTGGCATCAGCGTACAAGACATAGCCCAAACATTGCAACTCGCCTACAGCAATTTGCGATTCGGCTATTTTACCAAAGAAGGAAAGCAATACCAGGTAATCGGGCAAGTGACAAAGATTAACCGTGATGACCCGGAAGATCTGAAATTATTGTACGTCCGCACCACATCAGGTGAACTCATTTCAATTGACAACGTCGTGTCAATCACTGAATCGACTACGCCGCCGAGTCTGTACCACTTCAATCGGTACAAGTCGGCGACAATATCGGCTGGTCTCGCGCCTGGCAAAACAGTTGGCGATGGAATTGCGGCAATGGAACAAATCGCAGATCAGGTACTGGATGAAAGCTTTGCAACATCGCTTACCGGAACCTCTCGCGATTACGCAGAGAGTTCCAGCAACACAGCGTTTGCATTCCTGCTTGCGTTGGTTCTTATTTATCTGATTCTTGCGGCTCAGTTCGAGAGCTTTGTTGATCCGTTAACCATTATGATCACGGTTCCGCTAGCCATTGCCGGTGCATTTATCTCGCTGTGGCTTTTCGGGCAGACTTTAAACATCTTCTCGCAGATCGGTATGATCATGCTGATCGGACTCGTAACGAAGAATGGTATTCTTATCGTTGAGTTTGCAAACAAGAAACGGGAAGAAGGTCTGTCGAAGGTAGATGCGGTGCTTGAAGCATCACGCTTGCGTCTGCGCCCGATCCTCATGACCAGTTTGACAATGGCGCTGGGGTCTTTGCCATTGGCGATATCAATAGGTGCCGCTTCTACGAGCCGTCAACCATTGGGAATTGTTATTATGGGTGGAATTCTCTTTTCGCTTATCCTCACACTTTTTGTTATTCCCGCGATGTACACTTTCCTGTCAAGGAAACGCGAACATCCCGAATTAGAAAACGAACCTACGTCGAGTAAGGAGTTAGTTTATGAAGCTTAGATTTTTGTTGAGCGCCATCGCGCTTTCAGTATTTCATTTTTCGTCGGCTCAGGAGAAAATATCTCTCGAACAGGTCGTAAGCCTCGCACTGGAGAAGAATTATGATGTTCGGATTTCACAACAGGTAGCGGAAGCAGCAGAAACTGACGACGCTTTCGCGAACGCAGCATTCCTGCCACAGATCAATGCGGTAGGCGCAACCACCTGGAATAAGAATGAGTCGGATATACGATTCGCTTCAGAGTTTTCAGACAGGAACCGAAAAGGTCCTGCCGAATCGAACAATACCACCGGGAGCGTTCAATTAGCCTGGACGTTATTTGATGGAACACGAATGTTTTCTACCCGCGAGCGAATTGACGAAACAGCGGAGCAGGCGAAACTGGCCGTAAAAGACCAGATGAACAACACCATTGCGAATGTCGTTCTTAATTATTACGACGTAGTCAGACAGAAGCAACAACTACATGCCATTCACGAACAGATGGCGGTAAGTGAAGAACGTGTTAAACTGGCAGAAAAGAAATTGCAGGTGGGCACAGGAATTAAGCCCGAGCTTCTGCAGGCGCGCGTTGACCTGAATGCACAGCGTGCACAAATTCTTCAACAAGAGGCGCTGGTATCCCAACTTAAACAACAGCTCAATGCATTAACTGGTCTTCAGTTGCCCGTTGAATTCGATGTTGCCGACACCATACTAATTGATCTCAACATCGATGCGGATGAAATTTCGGGAAACATTGAAAATACAAACCTCACCTTGCTCACAGCGCGAAAGAATCTGAGCATCTCAAACTTGTCAGTACGTGAGCGACGCGCGGAATATTTACCGTTTTTGAATTTTAATGCAGCCTACAATTTCGGCCGTGTTGATAACACGAAAGTAATTAATGTGATCAGTCCGATTTACAATGAAACTACAGGACTGAATTATGGCTTTTCTGTAACGTTACCGATCCTCAACGGCTTTAACACGCGTCGCCAGGTACAACAGGCAAAGATTGAATACGGAAGACAAACGCTATTATACGAACAGCAGAAGACAAATGTAAATGTGAACCTGCGCAATGCGTGGGTAAACTACGTGAATGCCAAAAAAATCCTAACGATTGAAGAGGAAACAATTGGCGCCGCTCGTGAAAATGTGTTTATCGCTCTCGAAACCTTTAAAAGAGGTGTATCAACTTCAGTGGAGCTGAGAATTGCCCAGCAAAGCTTCGCTGATGCGTACAACCGCCTTATCGCTGCACGGTACAATACGAAAATTGCCGAGATCGAACTCCAACGGCTTAGCGGCAATTTACTGAAGTAACGGATCTAACGGTCGCACAACTCGCTGGGTTCATTCGCTTTTTTCAAAAGAAACTTTACCTTTCCATCCGATTAAACGAATGCCCGATGGAAAAACGATTTCTTCATCTTAAAGGTCTTGAGTGCTCGCGCATCATTGCAGGTGCGTGGCGTTGGAATGAGATTGACGGCGCAACGGTAGACAAATTAATCACGACTTCGCTGGATGCCGGTATTACATCCTTCGATCACGCCGACATCTATGGCAACTATGGAAACGAAGCAATTTTTGGAAATTGGCTAAAGAAGAATCAAAGTCTTCGACAGTCAATGCAGTTAATTACCAAGTGTGGCATCAGATTGCTTTCTGCCAAACAGCCAGGCACATGGATCAAACATTACGACACGAGCAAAGAACACATAATTCAATCTGTTGAAAATTCACTGCAGAATTTTGGGACTGATTACGTCGACCTCCTTTTAATCCATCGTCCCGATCCGTTAATGGATCCCGAAACGGTAGCCGATGCCTTTGGATTATTGAAGCAAAATGGTAAGGTGCTTCATTTTGGTGTCTCTAATTTTACGGCGACGCAATTTGAAATGCTTCAAAGCTGTTTGCCATTTCCCCTCGTAACAAATCAACTGGAGATTTCACTGGGAAAAGTTGATACGTTATTCGACGGAACACTCGATGTCATGATGAAACATAAGGCAAGCCCGATGGCGTGGTCTCCGCTCGGTGGCGGCAAGCTAATGACTTCGCAGGCTAACCTTTGGACTAAGAACGAAAAATACAATGCAACAGAAACGCAGCTTTCACTCGCGTGGCTATTACGACACCCGGCAGATATCTTTCCGGTAATCGGTACAACGCAACCTTCGCGAGTCACTGAAAGTGCAAAAGCCATTGACATCGAGCTTGACAGGCAGGATTGGTTTGAAATGCTGAAAGCTGCGACAGGGAAAGACGTTGCGTAAGCCTTAACCGAAGAAGTTATGTTCGGTCGCTAATGCTGGTGCTTCAATTTTCTTTCGCATGACCATCATCACTACAAATGCTCCGATTCCAATGATAATCATGAGCAGGCACCACAACAGAAAATGTTTCCATTGAAACATCCAGGGGTACGTCGATAGTACGATGAAAAGCACGCCGGTTACAATCCAGACAGGATGTGTCATAAACCGATCTTCAGGCTCATTCGTCAGGTCCAGCTTAATTCTATGGTCAGGAGAAAAAAGGATGATCCATTTCCTGTAGTCCCACATGAGCAGATAGATCGTGCCAAGCAACATGAGCGAGGTTACCAATGGCGTTCCGCTACCAAAGTCAATTGAGTGAGTCACCATGAACACGTTAAGAATCACTGGAAGGAAAGCCATCGCACCGATGGTGGAAAATCGCTGCGTCATCAGCAATGCGCCGGAGATGAACTGTGCCCAACCGAGAAAATTCCAGTACATGCCGGTAGAATACATCGCTTCAAAGAAGTATCCAATCGGTTCTGTCGTTGGTATTTGCGTAAACCGTTTGCCCTGGATTTTCACAATCGACGCAAAAACGAATGCAAAGCCGATGAGATACCGCAGGTAGATCGTCATCAACTTAAAGAACAAGATTGCCCTTAGCTTATCAATGAATTGTCTCATACAGCCGCAAGACGCATTCGCGAACTGAATGTTACAAATAATGGATCCATTTCGATTAAACAGTTCGCCGAAAAGGAACTTAGGAACATCGAAACACTGTTCTCATTTGTTATTTGTTGATATTGTTTTCACTTTAGTATTTCGAGATCTACCGGCAATGGCCAAAGCTTCAGCAGACCCCAAAAACACAGACCTTACAGGTTACGATAATATCGAGGTAATCGGTGCGAGAGAACACAATCTTAAAAACATCAATGTTTCGTTTCCGCGGAACAAGCTTGTTGTTATTACCGGCATCAGCGGCAGCGGAAAATCTTCACTTGCGTTTGATACCATCTACGCAGAAGGCCAGCGGCGTTACATGGAAAGCTTCTCTGCCTATGCGCGAAGTTTTATCGGAAACCTCGAACGTCCGGATGTCGATAAGATAAATGGGTTGAGCCCAGTGATTTCTATTGAGCAGAAGACAACATCCAGAAATCCAAGATCCACCGTTGGAACCGTAACTGAGATCTATGATTTTATGCGTCTGCTTTATGCACGAACAGGCGAAGCATTTTCGTACCTCAGTGGGCACAAAATGGTACGACAATCAGAGGATCAGATTCTCGATTCGCTGCTTCAAAATTTTAAAGGAAAAAAACTTGTCATTCTTGCGCCCGTAATCAAAGGACGCAAAGGTCATTACCGCGAATTGTTTCAGCAGATCCGGAAATCCGGCTTCACAAAAGTTCGTGTTGATGGTGAGATCCAGGAGATCACAGCGAAAATGCAAGTCGATCGTTATAAGATTCACGATATCGAACTTGTGGTCGACCGAATCGTTGCCGACGCGAAAGATCGCGCGCGAATCGGACAATCGATCAATAAAGCATTGAAGGAAGGCAAAGGAGTTATCATGGTTATGGAGGAGAATGGAAAAGTAAACCATTTTTCAAAATACCTGATGGATCCAACGACCGGGTTATCATATGATGAACCGGCGCCAAACAATTTTTCTTTCAATTCGCCTTACGGCGCTTGCCCTACCTGCAATGGACTTGGTCAGATAGAAGAGATCACAGAGGCATCTGTCATTCCCGACAAGAGTTTAAGTATTAGTCGCGGTGGAATTTTGCCGCTGGGCGAATACCGTGATATCTGGATCTTCAAAAAAATTGAAGCTATCCTCAAACGCTATAAGCTGACGTTAAGCACGCCCATCGGCAAGATTCCGAAAGATGTCATAAAGGTTTTACTCTATGGAGATGAGGAGCCGGTGGGTGTTGCTTCGGTGAAGTATCCCGGCACAGAGTGGAGCACGACGTTCGAAGGCATTATTAATTTTTTGGAAAAACAACGAGACGAGGGATCTGAAGCGATCAGGAAATGGGTGGAAGATTTTACCATTACCCGCACGTGCCCTGAATGTGATGGCGCACGTTTGAAAAAGGAATCTTTGCATTTCAGGCTCGACGGAAAGAATATCGCTGAACTTTCGTTGATGGATATTACGCAACTTAGCAAATGGTTTGATGGACTTGAAGACAGACTCGACGCTAAACAAAGAATGATTGCTGTCGAGGTGTTGAAAGAGATCAGAAAGAGAATTGGCTTTTTGCTCGACGTTGGATTGGACTACCTGCACCTTCATCGTCCCATTCGTACGCTGAGCGGCGGTGAGTCGCAACGCATTCGCCTTGCAACACAAATCGGTACGCAACTCGTTGGTGTGTTGTACATTCTAGATGAACCCAGTATCGGGCTCCACGCGCGCGATAACGTAAAACTTATTCGTGCATTGAAAGACCTTCGTGATCTGGGCAACTCCGTTGTGGTTGTCGAGCACGACAAAGATATGATGCTCGAATGTGATTACATTTTGGATATCGGCCCCGGCGCTGGAAGACATGGCGGCCATGTCATCGCAGAAGGTGATCCGAAAAAATTCTTAAAGTCAGATAGTACAACGGCCAAATTTCTTAGCGGGAAAGCAAGCATTTCTTTTCGTAAACAAAGACGAAAAGGAAATGGAGAATGGCTCAGTATTGCAGGTGCGAAAGGGAACAATTTGAAAAACGTCGACCTGCGCATTCCACTGGCAACGTTCAGTTGTATTACAGGCGTTTCCGGCAGCGGAAAATCAACATTGATTCATGACACGCTCTTTCCGATTCTTAACCAACATTTTTTCAATTCCAGGACCGAGCCGTTGGCGTATAAAAAAGTCGAAGGTCTCGAGCATATTGACAAGGTAATTGAAGTCGATCAATCTCCGATTGGCCGCACGCCCCGTTCAAATCCTGCGACGTACACCGGTGTATTCACAGAAATAAGAGAGTTATTTTCACAAATGCCGGAATCGAAAATCCGTGGATACAAGACCGGTCGCTTTTCTTTTAACGTAAAAGGCGGCCGATGTGAAACTTGTGAAGGAGCCGGATTACGTTTGATCGAGATGGAATTTCTGCCGGACATACATGTGCCCTGCGAAACCTGCAAAGGCAAACGCTACAATCGCGAGACGCTGGAGGTTAGATTTAAAGGCAAATCCATTTCGGATGTTCTCGATATGACGGTTGAAGAAGCGGTAACGTTTTTTGAAAATCAGCCTCGTATTGTGAGAAAGATTCAAACGTTGGCTGAAGTCGGACTGGGTTATATTTCATTGGGACAACATGCCACGACGCTTTCGGGTGGCGAGGCTCAACGCGTAAAGCTTGCGACTGAGCTTTCTAAACGCGATACCGGAAAAACATTTTACATTCTTGACGAACCAACGACCGGCCTGCACTTTCAGGACATCGCTCATTTGCTTGATGTGTTGCAAAAACTTGTCGATAAAGGAAACAGCGTGCTTGTGATTGAGCACAACATGGATGTGATTAAATCTGCCGATTACATTGTCGATCTGGGCCCCGAAGGAGGAACAAAAGGAGGGACCATTGTTGCTACCGGAACACCGGAAGAAGTTGCTAAAAATCCATCCGGTTATACCGGGAAATTTCTGAAAGCTGAATTGAACTGATATGAACGCTCGCGTAAGACAATACCTTTTCGGCTTACTGTTTATTGGGGTCGGAATTTATCAGGCTGTGATCAACGAATATCTTGAAACAGCATTGTATGTGCTTGCCGGCGTTTCGTTTGTCGTGAACGCAATCACGCTGGAAGAAAGATTTTCAAGCTACAAAAAGCCGCTCGTCATAATCAGCTGGCTTCTGATCGGCGCAACGGGGATCTTGTTTCTTTATTTGTTACAGTTTAAATACTTGTGATATGTTAACGATAAACCAACCAGTCTGCCTTAACGTGTAGATAATGAACCGTCAGCGGCTATACTGGACCTTACAAATTGGTGGATGGACACTTTATTCCGCCGTCCAGATTGTTGCCAGCCTTCTCGCGTCAGTAAATGCCAGCTCCAACCGCGTTTATTTTCTTTTATATGAGTCTGTGATCTGCTTGGTTGTGACGCATTTATTTCGCGTCGTTTTTCATCCTCGGAAATGGCTGGGCTTAAGTATGACAACGTTAATAGCGCGCGTGATCGTCGTCGTATTTGCCATGGGTATTGTTGTTTACCTCTTGCGCATTCCGCTGAGTTTTTTGCTGAATCTCTTTAATCCCGAAGTTTTGTTTGATGTGCCGCGTATGCTCGGATTGACGACCGTTTATGCGCTGATATTCTTTATCTGGTGTGTACTGTATTTTACCTTTCATTATTTCGACCAATACAATAAGTCGTTGAAATACGAAGCCAGTATGGTGCAGATTGAATTGAACAATCTAAAGTCGCAGCTTAATCCTCATTTCATTTTCAATGCACTCAATAGTATCCGCGCGCTCGTCGACGAAAATCCGCGTAAATCGAAGCAGGCCATTAATCAGCTTTCGAATATCCTCAGGAATTCACTTGCTTCAGACAAAAAAGGACTAACAAAATTTGATGACGAATTGAAGATCGTAAAAGATTATCTCGGCCTTGAAAGCATTCGGTTCGAAGAGCGGTTAAAAACGGACTTTGATATTCATCCCGACTCCCATGACTTCTACGTTCCACCGTTGATGATCCAGACGATCGTTGAGAACGGTATCAAACATGGGGTCTCGCGGTTTACGGCTGGTGGGATCATACAATTACGGACCAGTGTGGTTGATGATCGACTGAAAATTCAGATTCGCAACACCGGTCAGCTTAAGGGATCGGAACGTGGAGCGGAAGGCCTTGGAATCCGTAACACTATTCAGCGTTTGAGAATTATTTACGGCGATGAAGCCTCTTTTCGCATTCTGAATGAAAAGGATAATTTTGTACTAACTGAAATTACAATACCTCAAAAACGACAATATGAGAGCATTAATCGTGGATGATGAGCGCCTTGCTCGTAAAGAACTAATGAAACTGCTTGAAGAACATCCTTCCATCGAGGTGATTGGAGAAGCCATGAACGCAGATGAAGCAGCAAACATGATTAACGAATTGAATCCAGATCTCCTTTTCCTCGACATACAGATGCCGGAGAAAACAGGTTTCGATTTGCTAGAAATGCTCGACTCAGTTCCGCTAGTAGTTTTTACCACTGCTTATGATGAGTTCGCCTTAAAGGCATTTGAAGTGAACGCTCTTGACTACCTACTCAAACCAATTCAACCGGAGAGACTTTCGGAAACCGTTTCAAAGCTTGCTGAAAAGGAAAGAGCAAAAAATGCGGCTACGCGCGGTCCAGAGAAAAAACTTGGTTTGAATGATCAGGTATTTGTGAAGGATGGTGACCGCTGTTGGTTTGTAAGTCTGACGAATGTTCGACTGTTTGAATCCGACGGAAATTACATTAAAGTATATTTTGATAACAATCGTCCGATGATCCACAAATCATTGAATGCACTTGATGAGAAGTTGGATGAGCGCGCGTTCTTCCGTGCAAGCAGGAAACATATTGTAAACTTAAGCTGGGTGGAAGGAATCGAGCCGTGGTTTAATGGCGGCCTCATGGTTCGGCTAAAAGGCGGTGACAAAGTAGAGGTGAGCCGCAGGCAAGCCGCGAAGTTTAAGGACATGATGAGTCTTTAATTTCCTTGCGGAAATTGCCATGAGCGCCTGATCTAAGCGCAGCCAGAGGAATTTGTGCATAAAAAAGCCCAGGCCCATCGCCGGGGCTTTTGATCCAGTTGATCATTGAAGGCTATTGCTTCGTGCTGATCTTGCTTTCTGATGGAAGGATTTGAGGTTGTTTGAAATCTTCCATCGACACAGCGCTTTCTTTCCCGAGGTACATCCAGTTAATGGAATTCGAATACTTTTTGAAAGCGGCATTTACATCCTTGATGGTGGTTTTTTCAACATCCGTCATAAACGATTCGTTGATGCGCCAGCTTCCAGCAATTTCTGCAACGCCAAGCGTGTAGGTTTGTGCGCCATTCGTTTCAAGGTTACTGTAATGGCCAGTGAGAAACTTCTCCTTCTTGTCTTTCAACTCCTTTTCGGTAAAGCCCTGATTTTTGATGGTGTTGATCTCGTTGATCATTACTTGAAGTGCTTGTTTAGGATCCGTGCTCGAGGCATAAAAAACTGCCTGCGGACTATTCACCATTGTTCCGGTGTAATAAGCGGCAGGCGCATAAGTAAGGCTTCGCTTCGTTCTCAGCTCAACGAAAAAGTGATCCCCCATCATCGACATGGCTAGCCGCATGGCAACAGCATCTTTGTCTTTTATGGAAGGTACGCTCATGCTACCCTTGATGTAATTGGTGGCAATGTCGCGATTTTCAATGTTGGCGCCAGCCTGAATTACGGGGCGATCCTCGGCCGTAGCAGTTTTTCCCGCGTTGAGTTTAGCGACAGTAGCACTAACTTTTTCAATAAGGTCGGCCTCTGAAATGTTTCCGGCTACAACCAGGAATACGTTGTTCTTGTTAACTACATTTTGGTAATGACTTTGTACATCCGCAAGCGAAAGCGCCTCGATGGTTTTCAATGTTCCGAAAGGAATCTTCGAGTAGTTCTTTCCTGCAAAAGCGATCTCAAGGCTTTTGTTCTTGAGGTAAGCATCAGGATCACTTTCCTGTTCCTTTGCGCCTGATACGAGTTTTCCTTTTATTACTTCGAATGCTTTTTCATCGAAACGCGGGTTTGTTATGGCATCTGCAAATAGATCCCACGACTCATTCCAGTAAGTCTTGATACACGATAGGCTTATTTCACTGAAATCGTAGTCGGAAGATGCGCCGATGTTCGCACCTATATTGTCGAGCGCTTGTCCGAATGCGGCCATGTCTAGCGTTTTGGTTCCTCCCTCTGCGATCATCGACAATGCCAGGTTTTCAACGCCTTCTTGTTCTTTGCTGTAGTTTGCTGTTCCGCCACGGATGAAAAGCCGCGCGCTGATGATATCTTTTGTTGAAGGCTTAAAAATGATCTTCAGACCATTTGCATTCAGTTCTTTAACAAGCGTCTCGTCTGATGGGGTGTTTGTGAAATTCATGAAGCTCAGACAAACAGTGAACAACACGAATGGTATGATTATATTTTTTTTCATGGCAGATCTCATTTAGTTACGTTAGTCAGACTTGCTTCAAGTGCAGGGCGCGCTTCCGGTGATGTCAGAATGCCCGTGATGCGTGGCTTTCCTTTGATGTATTTTGTTACATAGCTTTTGATGTCATCACGACTCACTCTCTTAAGGTTTTCAACATAGTTTGTATAATACTCGATATTTGCCGACGCCCACCAGTAGGTTACTGTATGAATGAAGTTTGATGTTTTTTCGCGACCGCGTGCATCGTCTATTTCAAGCAGGCGCTTCGCTGTTTCCAGTTCCTCGTCGGTAAAATAAGAATCGCTGTCGAACTGATTAATGTGTTCGTCAATTTTTGCCATCACCTCATTGATTTTTGCAGGGTGTGGGACAATAAAAAAGTTGATTGGACCGGTGTACTTACATGTTTGATAGCCGAGGTTTACAAAGAAGGCGAGGCCATTGTTTACAAGATCCTGCTGCAGCTTGCTGGACTTTTGCGAAACGATATAGCTGAAAACGTCAGCCGCGTAGGTCGCATTAAGATCGCTGCGTGTATCTGGCCCGTGCCATGACATCATCACGATATTATTTCTGGCATTTGGATTTTCTGTAAAGAACAAACTTGATTTTTCAATCGGTTTGAATTCCGGAACAGGATATTTAACAAATGGATCAAAATCGGACGCCTCCCAGCTTCCGAAGATGTCAGCGGCCTTCTTGAAAACCACATCGTGGTCAGCATCGCCCGCAATTACTAAAATCGTATTATTTGGATAATAGAACTTGTTTTGGATGGTGCGCATTTTTTCGGTTGTCGCCGTCAGAATTACATCATGATCGCCGATAACATTTTTGCGGCTGTAATGTTCGCCCCAAAGTTTACGATTCATGTCTTGCATGAGCCAGAAAGTAGGCTGCGACTCTGCGCGTTGAAATTCCCCGTCAACAACGGGGTTTTCCTTTTTCATTTCCTCCTCCTGAAAGAGTGGATAACGGATCGCGGAATTCATAAACACCAGACCTTCGTCGATGAATTTTTTGTTCAGCGTGAAGAAATAATTTACGCGTTCATTACTAGTCGTTCCGTTCCACTGCATACCAAGCTCATTTCCACGCGCAAGAAATTGTTCCTGCGAGGGAATGTCATTATTGGCCTTAAAGAACATGTGCTCATAAAGATGCGAAAGGCCATTGTAATCGGGATCTTCGGTATAGGAGCCGTTTTTTACACAAATTTCAATTGTGACAAGTGGCACGGTTTTGTCTTCAATCACGAGTACCTCGAGTCCGTTTTTTAGTTTGGTAAGATGAAAATTCGAAGGAAGTTTCTGGGCTTGAGCCCAGTTCAGCATCAGCAATCCGATGCATAGCGACAATAATCTCATAAGAGGAAAATTAGTTTGTTATTATGGGTGAATTTAATGAATTATGTTGAAGCTCGAGCCGTTTTTGGACTGACGGAAACTTCAGGTGAAATCATAACAACAAGTACACATGACCGGTAAATGTTATTACTTCTTCTTCAGTCGAGGTTATAAACGAAATGTTACAGTGGCCGCGAACTTTCGACAAATTATTCCTCATCTATATCATTTTCATTGCTGCTGAGCTTTATTCGCAAGGCGCTCTGCCGGACGATGAGCCATTGAGCGACATAGGTAGCGAGCCCATCCGAGAAAAATCCTGTTAACAGGTAGCCTGGATCTGTTTTTTCAAATTTGAATTGTGCTTTACGAACATCGGGATGATGAAGATTGGGATTATACATTCCGGAAGTCTCGAGTGGAATATCAGTTCCATTAAGTGTAATCGAAAGGTGCTTTAACTCATATCTCGGTGCGTGAACCCCTTCAATTCCGAAAAACAACTCACCGTCGATAAGGCAGATCTTTCTGCCATCGTTTGTGCGGCAGGTGTCGAACTTGTGTTCTTTAGCATGGAATGTTTCTGTGATGGCTGTTAGGCTCACATCGTTCTCAAGTTCAAAACTGGAATTGTGTTGTTGCGCATTGACGCCTGTTGGAATTGAAAGCATCAAAAGGACAATAATGAATTTCATTGGGGTTCGCATCATTACGCAAATTACGATCAGCGGACGAATGTCGCAAAACTACGGGGATGTGGCTGGGAAAACCAACGTAAATGTAGTGCCTTTACCTACCTCACTTGCAAATTCTATTCTTCCTCCATGTCGTTGCATGATCTGTCTTGAGATGGTAAGTCCGATGCCTGAACCCTCAGGACGAGTGGTATAAAAAGGTATAAATATTTTACTGGCGACATCTGCACTCACGCCTTGTCCATTGTCAGTGATCGTAACTTTAACACTTTCGGATCCTGTTACAATCGTTATCGACAATTCTTTATGTGCTGCATCGGTCATTGCATGGATGGCGTTTTTAATAAGGTTAATCAGGACTTGCTCTATCTGCCCCACGTCGATAAAAAGCTTTACATCATCGCCAGTTACTGTTACTTCTATGTCACGAAGTTGTTCCTGCATCAATAAAATTACTTCGTCGATCAGGGCCCTGACCATAACCGGTTTCTTTTCTGGCAGCGGTACGGTGCTTATCTGCCGGTATCGAACGACAAAATCCATCAATAACTGCGAACGTCGATTGATCACGGCCAGGCTACTTTTTGCTTTCTGCACGAGTTCGTTATTACCTTCAATCTTGTCCATATATTTCGACATGCTGCCGTTTAATGAATGAATCGGCGTGATCGAGTTCATGATCTCATGTGTAAGGACGCTGATGAGATCCTGCCATGATTGCAATTCGTTCTCTTCGAGCTCCTGACTGATATTGAGCATCGAAATGATGTTAACTGCGTTTCCTTCAACCACAATCCGGCTCATCCGTAAAGACAATTTTTGCGACTGATTATTCTTCAAAACAACAAGCCGTGCCTGGCCTGGCACCAGCAGTTTTATATGTGCGAGCGCCTCGGGATTAGATATCTGCAAGGCGTTTATATTTTTTAGAGACTGAGCACCGATGACACTGAATACTTCCTGATTGCAAAGCAATACCGTTCCGTCATCACCATAGGCGACAAGGCCAACCTGCGCGTTTTCGACAACATATTGTAGATACTGATTCTGTTGTTCCACCTGTGATTTCAGGTGCCGCACAACGCCGCTTATATGATTCAACACAGCATACATTTCCCGATGAGGATCACGATCATCAATCGCGTTATACTGAATGTTGAAATCGTCGTGCTTTACTGAATCGGAAAATGCTTTGAGATCATTTTGCCAGCGGGTGAGATACCGGAACAGTGCGTAGACCTGAAGCGCAAGCAATGCAATCAGGTTAATAAACGTGAGAAGGTACTGGTTGAGCAAAAAAACAAAAGCGAGCGCGTAGCAGTTCGCTACTATCGCCAGCAATCGAATGATAAGTCGGACTGCAAATCCGCTAAAGGCCATATTTTTTCATCTTGTTGTACAACGTTTGACGTGTTATTCCAAGCGACTTTGCTGCGTGAACGATATTACCACGATGTTCTTTCAGGGCCGCCTTCAATGCTTCTTTTTCGACATCATCCAACCTCCGCCCTCCGCGGTATTCTGCGCTCGACGAAATTGAAAGCTGAAGGTCTCTTTCGGTGATCTGGTTTCCTTCGGAGAGAATCACTGCCTTTTCGATTGTATGCTGAAGTTCACGAACGTTGCCAGGCCAGTTATGCGCAAGTAATGCCTGCCGGGCCGAGTCTGAATACGTAAGTGCCTTTTGATAGCGCATTGTCATTGACGAAAGAAAATATTCCGCTAATGGCATGATATCTTCTTCCCTTTGCCGAAGAGGCGGGACTGTTAGCGTAATTGTATTTATCCGGTATAACAGATCCTGACGAAACAACCCAGTGGCTATTGCAAGATCCAGGTTTGCATTGGTAGCCGACACGAGTCGAACGTCAATGGAAACGGGTTTGTTTGATCCGACAGGGACAACCTGACGCTGTTGCAAGACCGTTAACAGTTTAGCCTGCAATGCCATTGGTAAATTTCCAATCTCGTCAAGAAATAATGTTCCCCCGCTGGCGTCCTCGAACCGCCCTGACCGATCTTCTTTCGCATCTGTGAAAGCGCCTTTCTTGTAACCAAACAATTCGCTTTCGAACAATGTTGGTGTAAGTACCGACAGATCAACTGACGCGAACTTGCTTTTTGCGCGTTTTGAAAGATGATGAATTTCTTTAGCAACCACTTCCTTTCCGCTTCCGTTTTCACCGAGGAGCAAAACGCTTGCATCAGTATCCGCAACTTTTCGGATCTGTTCATGTAAATTTTTCATCGCAGGAGAGCGCCAGTTTTGGAATGGCATTACTTCGATGGATGCGACCCCCACCTTTTTTCTCTTGTTTGATTTTATTGTCGCAAGGAGCTTGTCATTCTCCCATGGCTTTAAAATAAAATCTTTAGCGCCGTGTTTGATCGCTTCGACCGCAAGGTTAATATTACCATAAGCAGTCATCATAATAACCGGGACACCAGGATCATGCTTCAGGATCTCACGAAGCCAAAACAAACCCTCGTTGCCCGTGTTAATACCGGCAGAGAAATTCATATCCAGCAACACGGCATCAAAGTCCCTGATCGAAATTGTCGAGATCCGCTTTGTGTTTGATTCGGTCACAACATCAAACTCATCCTCCAGTAAAACCCGCAATGCGTCAAGCACATCACTGTCGTCGTCTATAATCAGTACCGCGTTAGTCATCTGTTGTGTAAAGAAACTTAACAGTCAATGTAAAATTTTTTTACACTGCTTCATACCCGGCTATCAAAAAACTCGATTTTTACGTTGCTTTCAAAAGACTTGCATTCTGGCACTGCTGTTGGAGTATCGCAGGTAAATCTATCGTTATGATCTCAAATTATCTTAAAGTTGTTCTTCGCCTGATCACCCGCCAGAAGTCATTCGCCTTCCTCAATATTTTTGGGCTAACGATCGGCCTCATTGGGTTTATACTCATTTTTCTTTACGTGCGGTATGAACTGACTTTCAACAGGCATCATGAAAAGCTGGACCGGCTTCATCTTGTTTTTCGCGATGTGCATATCGATAATACAACTTATCATTTTACCCCTGTTCCGTACCCATTCAAAGACGCAATTGTTCAGGAGTTTCCTGAAATAGAAAAGGCAACACGCTATGATGCGTGGAATCGTTTTATGTTCCGCTATAATGAGAAAGCGTTTGACGAACCAGTTCTTGTAGCTGACAAGGAGTTGTTCGACATGTTTACTTTCAATTTCCTGGAGGGTAATAAAGATAATCCTGTTCCCGATGCAGGAAAGGTTGCAATATCAAAAAGAATCGCTGAAAAATATTTTGGCAACGAACCGGCTGTGGGTAAGTCGTTCCAGATAAACGGAAAGCATGATGTAACGGTCAGTAGCGTGTATGACAACCTTCCGCCAAACTCGAGTTTGCAAAGCGACATTATCCTGCTAATGGACTTTTATAAAACGTTGGGGTGGGATCTTACAGCGTGGAACTCAAATTCTACCTGGGTTTTTGTCCTTCTCAACGAAAACGTTGATGTAAATGCTTTTGCCCAAAAACTCAAGCCCCGGCTAGCGAAACAACAGCAGTCAACAGACGAGCTGTACCTCCACCCGTACAAGGATTATTACCTTCACGGATTTCACTATAAAGACGGCGCTATTAAATATGTGATCATATTTGCCATCATTGGCATGATCGTGATTGGCCTGGCTGCAATCAACTATGTAAATCTTGTAACAGCGCGATCGGTAAAGCGCGCCAAGGAGATTGGCATCCGCAAAAGTGTCGGTGCACAAAAAAGTCAGGTTGTATTTCAATTTCTGAGCGAGTCCATATTATTTGCGCTCATTGCATTGAACTTTGCGGTACTAACGGTCGAGCTGATATTACCATGGTTCAACACAATCATCAACAAGAAGCTAAGTATTGAATACACCAATCCTGCAATATTATTTTCACTTATCGGGATTGCCGTTGTAGTAGGATTGATCGCAGGCGCGTATCCCGCGTTCTACCTGTCGAAGTTTTCACCAGCCAGTGTTTTAAAGTCATCTGAAAAATTACGTGGAGGCCATTTCAAAAGTGCGTTGGTGATTGTTCAGTTTTCGGTTTCTATTGCGCTCATAATTGTCTCAATTATTCTGTATAAGCAATTCAATCACCTCATGAATCTTCCGATAGGTTTCGATAAGAAAAACATTTTTTACTTCAAGCTTGAGAACGAGCCGCGCGCATCATTTGAATCACTGCGTAAGGAGTTTGAATCTTTACCCGATGTTATTTCCGTTGGGGCTTCTTCACATCTGCCGACAGAGATAGGGTCTAACGGCGGCGGCTATTCGTGGGAAGGTAAAGATCCAAACCAGGATGTGCTCATCAGCTTTACCCGCGTCGATGACGGATATGCTAATACGTTTGGGATGGAAGTGAAACATGGTCGGTTTTTTCAGCCAGGCGAGATCGTGATTGACACTGTGAATAAGATTAGTAAAATTGTTGTTAACGAGAAGCTGACGGAGATAACCGGTTTTGCGGACCCTGTCGGCAAGCATTTAACAACTGATTCGTGGCGGTTTGAGATCATCGGTGTCGTGAAGGATTTTAACTTCCAGCAGAATCAGGCTGAAGTTGGACCATTGATGATGTTTTATAACCCTGGCGCTACAAATTTTGGTGTTGTAAAAGTAAAGGGTGATGCGAAAGTCGTAAAAGGTCAGCTTGAAAAAGCATATGCGAAGTTATTTCCGCAGTATCCGCCCAGCTTTACATTGATGGATGATCGCTTTCAACAGTACTTTGCACGAGAAAACAAAAACGCAATGTTGTTCGGTTACTTTACCTTTCTGGCGATCATCATTTCATGTCTTGGGTTATACGGCCTTGCTTCCTTTATCGCTGAGCAAAGACGGAAGGAGATGGGTATCCGGAAAGCGCTAGGTGCAAACACTTCCGGATTGTCATTATTGATGTTGAAGGATTTTGCTATCTGGATACTGATCTCAAATATCATTGCCATTCCTCTCGCCTGGTATTACGCCAATGATCAGCTTGCGACATACACCTTTAAAACTGAGATTTCAATGTGGATCTTCGTGGCTGCTGCGTTGCTTTCAATTCTGATTGCAGCTGCCACTGTAATCTTCCAGGTGTTGAAAACGGCGAAACAAAATCCGGCAATGGTATTGAAATACGAGTAGGAGTTCTCAAATAAGAAAACATCAGCAGGTTAAACTGTAGCGTGCATGCTGGCTTTGGATTTGGGAACTGTGAAATGAAACACAGTTCCTTTTCCTATTTCGCTTTCGACCCAGATTCGTCCTCCGTTCTTTTCGATAAATTCCTTACATAGAATTAGTCCCAAACCGGTGCCCTTTTCTTCAGCAGTTCCCTTTGTGGTTACCTTTGAATCTATCCTGAAAAGTTTTTCCATTACCGCGGGGCTAATACCCACGCCATTGTCAGCGACGGACACTCGCAGAAAATTCTCATCATCTTTTACGGAAAGAGAAACTTTTCCACCTGCCCCCGTAAATTTGATAGCGTTTGAAACAAGATTTCGAATGACGGTATTCACCGAATGCTTATGCACGGTTACAGGCAGCGGACGGTCATTCAGGTTTACGATAGAAATGTTCTTGCTGCTCGCTTGCATCTGCAACAATTGCTGATTGATCTTCAACAGATCCGCCAGATCAAATGCCTCCGGATGAAATTCAATATTGCCCGTCTGCGACCGCGACCACTCAAGTAGATTCTCCAATAGTGCAAACAGATTTTTCAGACTCTTATCAAGGTCTTTAGCAAGAACCTGGATTTCCTCTTTTGAAAGACTATCGGTGTGATTGATAAGCAAGCCAGAAAAAGAAGTGAGCGAGTTTAAAGGGCCTTTGAGATCGTGACTGATGATTGAAAAAAACTTGTCTTTGGTGGCGTTTAGTTCCTGAAGCTGAAGATTCTGCTCTTTAACCGTTTCATTGATCGCCCTTAACTTTTTGTTCGATCTCCTTTTAGAGAAATACATGTACAATATCAGAACCATGATAATTGTACTGAGTCCTATAAAACCCAAAAGAATTGTTCTATACTCCTTTTCTTTCGCCAGCTGCTCCAGTCGTCTTTTATTCGACTCCTCAAGTGAATTTTTTTCATTTCGTAGCTGCCCTATTGTATTTTCATTTTTGGTAATCGCAGCACGACTCTCGTTTGATACGACGACTTGTTCACTAACATCCCGGTAGATAAAATCAAGCATGTTCGTGTATTCGTCGTGATACTTTAAGGCGTTATTGAAATCACCTACTGCGCGGTAACAATTGCTGATCAATTCATAACTTGTTTTAGACTGGCGGTAATCGTTTAGCTCGCGCGCAAGCTTGAGGCCCCGGAACAAATTATTCAACGCGCTGTCGTAGCGTTGCTGTCGGAAGTAAACATTTCCGATGCTATTAAAACATTCTGCACGTCCATGAACGATATTGGATAACTGGCGCACTTCAAGTGAGGCATAAAAGTTCGCCAGTGCCTTCTCCTCATTTTTATTGATCAGGTACAAATCACCGATTGCGAGCAGTGAGGCTGCTTCATCACCGCGAAGCCCGCTCTTGCGACGGAAACGCAGCACATCAATGTGTGCTTTCAAAGCCTCTTCGTTGTTCCCCGTTATTCTCAACAGCTCAGCCTGCTGATACAGAATATCTCCAACAATGGAAGCATCAGTAATTTCTTCCCTGAACGATAACGCGTTGATATGGTAATCTTTCGCATGATCCATCGACCCTTCCTCTGCTGCAATTTCGCCCTGCTTTAACAAAATATAGGCAGCAATGTCGTTTTCGTTGTTTGTGTTTGCGTTGACTTTGTAAGCTTCCTCAAGTGCGTCATTCGCTGATCGAAAATCAAGAACCTGTTTGAGAATCTCGGCCTTGGCCAGATACGTATAGATTTTTTCTTGCGAAAGACTCAGCGAGTCTTCGATGCGCATTGCTGCAATCAGATGTTTGATCGCCTGCTCATAATCCAGTCGTGCGGTAAGCTTGTTCAATGCAAGCTCTTTGTGCAGAAAGGCTTTTTCAGCCGGATTCATGTCCGACGTTTTTAGTTTAGATTCCGCCGCTTCGATGTGCTTAGCGAGAGACCCAACCGAATTGTTTTTGAAGAAAGACCGATACCAGGTAAGATCCTGCTGCGCAAAAGCACTTGTCGAAATACTAACCAGCAGATATACTGCTGTAAAAAATTTAGTATTGGATAACATCTCAAAAAATTTGACCTCCAAAAGTCTGCAAATCCAGCGACTATATATCGCGAAGTTACCGATTTATATTACATAAGCCGATGGAAGCGACAGGCTGGCACGACCTTTTTTCAAATGTCTTATTCGAATTTAAACGTATGTCGAAAAAGAAGAAAGCGATAACGGCCGTATTGATCATCATTGTGGTGCTGGGTGCATTCCGTATCGCCTTGCCATATATCGTGCTTCGGTATGCCAACAACACCCTTGCCGAATTGGATGGCTATCGCGGCCATATTGAAGATATTGACATTGCGCTTATCCGCGGCGCGTATACGATTGACAGCATTTATATTCACAAGTATGACAGCGCTGCCGACAAACAAACACCGTTTTTCGCATCCAATAAGATTGATTTCTCCCTTGAGTGGCGAGCGCTTTTTAAAGGTGAAATCGTCGGAGAAATTCTTTTTGTTGAGCCAATGCTCCGGTTTACAAAAGATAAAGTTGAACCAAAAGATGTCCGGAAAGATTCAACTGGTTTTAAACAAGTACTAGACGAACTTATGCCGTTAAATATCAACCGGTTTGAAGTTCAGAACGGGCGCATCGAATACATTGACAATTTTTCAAAACCCCGTGTCGATATCCGAATGACGAATACAAACATCGTTGCACTCAATCTTCGAAACAGTTATGATTCGGGAGAACTTTTGCCGGCATCCATCGACGCACGTGCAAACATTTATGATGGAACACTTACCGTTAAAGGAAAGGTAAATCCACTCGCCGAAGATCCAACGTTTGATTTTAACGCCGAGCTTAAAAATACAAATCTCGTGAAGCTGAATGATTTTTTCCAGGCTTACGCGAAAGTTGATGTCAACAAGGGGACGTTTGGTTTGTATACGGAAATGGCAGCAAAGAATGGCAGGTTTGAAGGATATATCAAACCTTTGTTAAAAGACCTCGATATCCTTGGAAAAGAAGATCGCAAGGACAACGTACTAAAGCAATTGTGGGAGGCCGTGGCCGGAGGTGTCAGTGAAATTTTCGAAAACCAACCGAAGCAGCGAGTCGCGACAAAGATCCCGTTGCGTGGAAGCACAAAAAACCTTGACACAAACGTCTGGTATGCAATCGGCGAAGTACTCAGGAACGCGTTCATCCAGGCATTGCAGCCGGCGATTGACCAGGAGATCACCATTTCAGCGGTGGGGAATCAAGGTGATCAAAAGAAAACATTTCTTGAAAAAGTTTTCGGTGGTGAAGATGAAAAGAAAGAGAAGAAAGACGAGAAGTGATGCGCTGTCTGTATTAGGATAATTTTTTACCTTTGTCAGTATCTAAAAGCTGCCACGTGAAAATACTGATAGTTGACGACGAACAACTTGATCTTTTTATCACCAAAAAATTGCTCAGCATGCAGTTCGAAGTGGAAGGCTTCGCCATTCTTGATGATGCGGTGAAGTGGGCATCGCAAAATACGTTTGATATCCTTCTCAGTGATTATTATCTCGCCGATGGCATCCAGGCCTTTGAAGTATTGAAAGCTATTAAGGCAGCAAAGACGGACTCATTCAAATCATTTGTCCTGTCAAATCATATAGACGAACAACAGACTGCGGCATTGCTTGGCGCGGGCTTCACCGGCGTGATCGACAAGCCCATCACCGTCGAGAAATTTAATGAGGCGCTTCAACGATAAGTCATTCCTCGTTTCTCACTCCAAAGTGATAAACCGTCTGTGACGTCAGCGTGTCTCCCGGTGCTAACAAAACGTTCGGAAAATTTGGCTTGTTGGGCGAATCCGGAAAATGCTGCGTCTCGAGACACAAACCCGTTCTGAAACTGTATTTTTTACCATTTTTTCCAGTAGCTGATCCATCAAGAAAATTCCCTGAGTAAAATTGGACTCCGGGCTCTGTTGTGTAAACAATCATTTCGCGTCCACTAATTGGCTCGTACAAAATCGCGGCAAGCTTCAACGGTTCTTCTGCTTCGTTTAGTACCCAGCAGTGATCGTATCCATTTCCATATTGTAGTTGCAGGCTGTTTTCATTGATGCGGCTTCCGATTCGCGAAGGTGTTGTGAAATCGAAAGGCGTATGCGAAACGGGTTGTAGTTCGCCCGTAGGAATGAGTGTACTATCCACTGGTAGAAACTTCTCTGCATTGATTTTCAACTCATGTCTCAGAACATCGTGTTCCACACCCGTTAAATTGAAGTATGTATGTTGTGTAAGATTAGTTATCGTTTTTGAAGTTGTGGTTGCAGTGTAATCTATCTTCAGGTCGTTGTCATTTGTGAGCGTGTACATTACCTCCGTGGTGAGCGTTCCGGGATAACCCTCCTCCATGTCTGCGGAGGTGTATTGGAGTCTCAGTGCAACGCCTCCGGCTATTTTTTCTTCTGTGATATTCCAGTACACTTTATCAAATCCTTTAACTCCGCCGTGAAGGTGATTGGGACCATTGTTCGTAGCCAGTGAATAATGGGACCCGTCGATTTGGAATTCGCCTTTTGCGATCCTGTTTCCAAACCTGCCGATCAGCGCACCCAAATAAGAATTGTTATCGATGTAGCCCTGCAGGTTGTCATGTCCCAGGACGACATCAGCAACATCTCCATTTTTATCAGGAACGAGGATAGACGTGATGATGCCGCCGTAATTGATCACTTTCATTACCACGCCGTGGCTATTGGTCATGGTGTACTGGCTTACTTCCCGTCCATCGGGCAGTGTGCCAAACTCGCTAACGGTTACCGATTCCTTCATGGGTGCATTGCTGTTTGCCTGGTTCAATTCGGGTTTAATGTTGCAGCTTAGGCAGATGAAAAAAAGAAACACAATGATCGTTCGGTGCATGTGATTGTTCCGTAAAATGTTACTGCAAAGCTTCGGCCGAGACATTTGCAACGCCAGCTCCATCCTCGATGTTAATATAGTATGACTGCATCTCAAGCCTAAAACGTTTTTTGTATTCTCTCTTTAAATGGTCAGCGAATGAATCCGCAAAACTTTTTTTGACAATGTTGATCGTGCATCCACCGAATCCGCCACCCATCATACGTGCTCCCAGTATCTCGGGGAATTTCCGCGCTTCCGACACAAAGAAATCCAGCTCATCGCAGCTGACTCCATACTTTTTTGAAAGGCCTTCATGTGTCTCATACATTTTTCTTCCAAAAGCTTCAATGTTTCCAAGCTCAAGATCTTTACTCGCTCGTTGCACGCGATCAATTTCTTCAACCACGTAACGGCACCGTTGGAAAACGCGATCTTCGAATTCACTTTCGTGCGTTAACAACATGTCTAATGACACATCGCGCAGGCTTTTTACATCTTTGTAATGTTGCTTCAACATCTTGACACCGATCTCACATTCTGTTCGTCGCGTATTGTATTCGGAATCAACAAGGGAATGCTTCACCCGTGTATCGCAAAGCAGGATTACGTAATCGTTAAGCTTTATTGGAAAATACTTATGTGTGAGCGAACGGCAATCGAGCAGGATGACATGTTCATCTTTACCCATCACGCTGGCAAACTGGTCCATGATTCCGCACTTCACGCCTGCATAATTGTGCTCTGCCCATTGAGCGATCTTCACGATTTCAATTTTAGGCAAACCAATACTATGAAGTTCATTCAGGGCAAAACCGAAACCACATTCGATGGCGGCCGAGGATGACAACCCGGCTCCAATCGGAATATCGCCGCCGAATACGCAGTTGAATGGCCTTATTTCATATCCTCTTTCAATAAACTGAAACATGACTCCAAGCAGATAATTCGCCCATGCCGGTTGTTCCAACTTTTCGGTATTGTCAAGTGTAACTTCAATGGTTTGCCCATACTTGGTAGAATGGATAAGGCATTTTTCTTCTGATGAAAATGCAATCGCAAAGACCGCTTTTTTATCGATAGCTGCCGGCATTACAAAGCCGTCGTTGTAGTCTGTATGTTCGCCAATGAGGTTAATCCTCCCCGGTGCTCGTACGACCAACGGCTCTTTGGAAAAGAGCGAACGGAATTTTTGTTGGATCTCGGTTTCCAGTTGGTCCATGCCTTAAAATAGTTAAAGAGATATTATTAAAAGTCATTCCCAGGATAATAGCCAAGCTTCATTTTTCAACAAGCTGACTTGCGCGGTACTGACGGGCCTTCCATAACGCTTCCGAACGGATTGCTTCATGGATGCTGGCGTTAATTTCGTACCCGATAAGCAAAACAACAGTGATGAGCTGAATCCACACCATGAGGGCAATCAAAACGCCAATGGAGCCATATACCTTGTTGTAAGTTCCAAAATTGGTCACATAAAAGGAAAATCCATACGACACTGCGAGGCAAAGTAATGTAGCGGTAAGCGACCCGATTGAAAAGAATCGCCAGTTGTAATGGATCGAGGGACCAAAATAATAGATCATTGAAATTGCCAGGAGGAACACCAGAAAAATGACAAAAAAGCGAATGGCAAAAAGCAAATATACAGTGTAAGCATCGAGGTTGACCCATTCGGGCTGATATAGATTTGTCATTAGATAGTCTAGCACAAACTCTCCTACAACCAGTAGTATGATCGCCAGAAAAAGCACGAATGCCATCGTGAACATCAACATCGTTGCAATCAACCTTGTCTTAACACCTGAACGTTTTTCAATCGTTTTATAACAGGCATTGAAGGCCCGCATGAGCGCCATCATTCCATTTGTTGATAGATAAAGCGCGAACACGAAACCAAGTGTAAGAAGGCCCCCGCGCTGGTTGCTGACAATGTCAAGAACAGTCGTCGAGGCAACATCAAACATTGTCGGCGGCATGAGATCGCGGAGAAACCCCATGATGCTTTGTGTGTTTATCTCGGGGAAATACCTTGAAACAAATGGAATCAGCGTAAATAGGAAAATAACAGCCGGAAATGTCGCAAGGATGAAGTTGAAGGCAACACCGTTGGCACGATCCATGACCTCATCTTCCTGAAGATTTTGCAAAAACTTTTTAATGATTTTGTACAATGAAACGCCCTCGTAGCGGTTGAAGCGAACCTTTCTTGTCCAGGATACGAATGCCCACACAGGACTTAAACCAATAACAAGCTTTTTGTACTTATACTTCATCCAAAGTAAGGTGCAAGAACCTTTTCCATTTCAGCCGGCGGGCGACATGGTCGGTTGGTTGCTTTGTTTATAAACACCAGAAGGGTTTCTCCCAGATGGATCAATATATTCTCTTCATTGTAAATTTCATATTCAAACCGGATTCTTACTCCGGGCTTTTCACGAATGGTGGTCACTACCCGTAAATGGTCGTCGTAGCGTGCAGGCGCCAGATATTTTGACTTATTCTCCAATACCGGCATCATCACGCCCATCTCCTCCAGTGCCTTGTATGTCAGACCAAGGTGCCGAAGGCTTTCTACACGGCCCACCTCGTAATACATCGCGTAGACGCCATAATATACATAACCCATCTGGTCTGTTTCACCATAGCGCACGCGTACCTTTGTTTCTGATCGATACATTATTTCTTTAGTTGCGCCGCTTTTTTCATTTCAGCGGTAAGCGCTCGCTGATATTTCACAGCATTATTCACGTGTTGCCGGTAGCTGCTGGTGAAATTATGATACCCTGAAAAATCTTCCTTCGCACACATGTAGATATAATCACTCTTTTTATAGTTAAGCACGGCTTTCAATGAGTTGATCTCGGGCATATTGATCGGTCCGGGCGGCAGACCACCATATTTGTAAGTATTGTAGGGCGAATCAACTTCTTTGTGAACATCGAGCACTCGCTTCAGCGTAAAATCACCGACAGCGAAAACAAGCGTTGGATCTGCCTGCAGCGGGATATCTTGCTTCAGCCGGTTGATGTAAAGTCCTGCGATGACCGGTGCTTCATCTGGTTTCACCGACTCTGCCTGTACAATCGACGCAAGCGTCGAAACTTCGAGTGGTGTGAGGCCGATTTCTTCTGCCTTTTGCCTTCGTTCGTTCGTCCAGAACTGCTGATATTCCTTATGCATTCTTGCAATTAAATCCTCTGGAGATGTATTGTAATAGACTTCATAAGTGTTCGGGATGAACATCGCCAGGATATTTTCGCGGTTGAAGCCCTGCTTGTTGTTAAGTGTAAACTCAATGAGCGCTGCTTCGAATTCGTCCGGAGTCATATTCAAATTCCGGGTAATCTTTTCACTCAAATCCCTGATCAACCTCACGTTGTTAAAAGTGATCTTAACAGGCTCCTGTTCGCCTGAGCGGAGCAATCGCACGGTTTGGATATTGGTCATATTCGCCTTCAGCACGTACCGGCCGGGCTTCACATTCTTATCGTAGTCCATCAGCTTGGCGATGAAGCTGAATGACGTTAAATCCTGTACAATGTTGTTTTCATGAAATTGCTTTTGGATATACTTGAAATCCGAGCCACGTGGTACGACAATGACCCGATCCTCTTTGCCTACCAACGTGTTCGGCGTGTAACAGATCTGGTAAGCATAGTACCCGAAAGAAATAAGCAGAATTGAAAAAACTAAAAAGAAGATTAAGCCTTTTGATGGTTTCATTTAGATGGATGATCGATAGAACCGCGAATTTAAGGAACTGCCGGTTTTTAGCATATACCGTTAGATTTAACTACCGATAATTAAACTGGAAAGTTTACTTTTATTTTTAAATGGCTGCCGAGTTTTTGCAAATACACCCGATAAATCCTGAGCAAAGAAAGATCGACCATGTCGTGGAGGTGTTACGTGACGGAGGCATTATTGTCTATCCGACCGATACAATTTACGGGATTGGCTGTGACCTGATGAACAGAAAGGCCATTGAGAGGCTTTGCCGGATCCTAAACATTAAGCCGCAAAAGCTGAATTTGTCATTCATCTGTAACGACCTGAGTCACATTTCCGCGTACGTCCATCGAATCGATACACCCGTTTTTAAAGCCATGAAGAAAGCATTACCGGGCCCTTTCACCTTCATCATGGAATCGAGTTCCCGGGTGCCAAAAATTCTTGATGTAAACAAAAAAACCGTCGGTATTCGTATACCTGACCACCGTGTACCGCTTGAAATCGTGAAAACGCTTGGTAATCCACTGATTACATCCTCTATTAAAGACGACGACAAGATCAAAGAATATACGACAGACCCCGAAGAGATGTACGAGGATTTCAAAGCGCTTGTCGACATCGTAATCGACAGCGGAGCGGGCGGGAATGTTCCGTCAACCATCGTGGATTGTACCGGTAGCGACTTTGAGATCACCCGGCAGGGGTTAGGAGATTTTACTCAGTTTTCCTGAACTCTCGCTCATGTCGAACCTCGCTTCCTAATTAATTCATAATCACCATCGGCTTGAGACTATTAATTGAATCGCAATACCTTCCACCCATCTGCTACTTCTCGACACTGCTGCATTTTGATGAAGTCGTTGTAGAAAAATATGAACATTACCAGAAGCAGACATATCGAAACCGCTGCTATGTCAACACCAGCAATGGGCCGGATATTTTAATTGTCCCTCTAACCGCTAAACACGGCAAAGTGTTGATTAAAGATATCAGGATCGACTATTCTCAAAAATGGCTTAACGGACATTGGCGGACGATTCAGTCGGCGTATGGAAAGGCACCTTTCTTCGAGTATTATGCGACCGACTTTCATGACATTCTTTTCCAGAAACATGACTTTCTATACGACTTAAATTTTAGCCTGCTGACAATGTGTCTAAAATGGCTTCGCTACAATATTCCCGTCACCGAAACGTCAATTTATGAGAAAGCTGTCAATGAGGATGTTATAGACTTTCGTTCAGTTATTAATCCAAAAAAAGAAGAAGGAGGTAATAGATTTTTCAAATCGGTAGCATATCACCAAGTGTTTGGCAGCAAGTTTGTCAACAACCTTAGTATCGTTGACCTGGTGTTTTGTGAGGGGCCGGGCGCAATGAGTATCGTGCGGGCGTCAGCTACAAAATGAACAAATGGGGACTTGGATACGTTTGTAAGATTAAAGCTTATAAACTTTTGCCCGTTATAGCGTTGTACGGTAGAAAAATTTACATTTACAATTAATCAAAATCACAGTTTTTATACATGGAAGCTAAATTTTCCAACCGCGTTAAAGAAGTGATCTCACTCAGCAGGGAAGAAGCGTTGCGCCTGGGTCACGATTACATCGGAACGGAACATCTCCTGTTGGGAATGATCCGCGAAGGCGAGGGCGTGGCCGTCGGGGTGTTAAAGAAGTTAGGTGTACCGCTGGATGAGCTCCGCGCAGAGATCGAAAAAATCTCGAAGGGCACGGCTACACATGAGATCAAAAACCTGGCGAACATTCCCCTCACGAAAGCCTCTGAAAAAGTTTTAAAAATTACCTACCTCGAGGCGAAGATATTCAAGGCACAGCTGATTGGCACCGAGCATTTGTTGCTCTCAATCCTCCGCGATGCAGATAACCTCGCTACGCAGATACTTAATAAGTTTGACGTTAACTACGAGACCGTAAAAGAAATGCTGGAATACCAAAACGAAAGCCCAATGGCGTCTTCGGATACTGATGATCCGGATGATGACTCTTCGAAAATCTTCGGCAGCGCAGGTGCAGGTGCAGGCGCTGGCAAGGAGAAAAAAGGAACTGAAAAATCCAGAACACCGGTGCTCGACAATTTTGGTCGGGATCTGACACGACTTGCTGAAGATAACAAGCTTGATCCTATCGTCGGCCGCGAAAAGGAAATTGAACGTGTTGCACAGATCCTTTCGCGCAGAAAGAAAAATAATCCAATCCTTATCGGTGAACCGGGTGTTGGTAAAACTGCAATTGCAGAAGGACTTGCACTGAGAATTATCCAAAAGAAGGTCTCCCGTGTACTTTTCGGCAAGCGTGTCGTTACGCTTGACTTGGCTTCGCTTGTCGCTGGTACTAAGTATCGCGGTCAGTTCGAAGAAAGAATGAAAGCGGTAATGAACGAGCTTGAAAAGTCTCCGGATGTAATCCTTTTTATTGACGAGCTTCATACCATTGTTGGCGCAGGCGGCGCTTCAGGGTCTCTTGATGCATCCAATATGTTTAAACCAGCGTTGGCTCGTGGCGAGATACAATGTATCGGTGCAACGACGCTTGATGAATACAGACAATACATCGAGAAAGATGGCGCGCTGGCCCGCAGGTTTCAGATGGTGATGGTAGATTCTACTTCCCCTGAAGAAACGATTCAGATCCTGGATAATATCAAAGAAAAATACGAAGATCACCACCACGTGATCTATACTAAGGAAGCAATCGAAGCGTGTGTGAAGCTTTCTGACCGCTATATCAGCGATCGGTACCTTCCGGACAAAGCGATTGACGTTCTTGATGAAGCAGGTGCGCGCGTTCACATCAACAACATTCACGTTCCCGAAGAGATTGTAAAGCTCGAAGAAGCGATTGAGGATGTGAAGAAAGAAAAGAATCGCGTAGTCAAGAGTCAGAAATATGAAGAAGCGGCCCAGCTTCGTGATCGCGAGAAAAAACTCATCGAGCAGCTCGATAGCGCGAAAACAAAGTGGGAAGAAAAAACGCGTACTGAAAAATATACGGTTAACGAAGAGAATGTTGCAGATGTCATTGCAATGATGACCGGCATTCCGACCAAGCGCATTGCCCAAAAAGAAAGCAACAAGCTTTTGAATATGGGACTCGAGCTAAGCGGAAAAGTGATCGGTCAGGAAGAAGCGATCAAGAAACTCGTAAAGGCAATTCAAAGGACACGCGTTGGATTAAAAGATCCAAAGAAACCAATTGGTTCATTTATTTTCCTGGGACCTACCGGCGTTGGTAAAACAGAATTGGCCAAAGTACTGGCGACATATCTTTTTGACAAGGAAGATGCGCTTGTCAGAATCGACATGAGTGAATACATGGAGAAGTTTTCTGTGTCTCGTCTTGTCGGAGCCCCTCCGGGGTATGTTGGTTATGAAGAGGGTGGCCAGCTAACAGAAAAGGTTAGACGTAAACCTTACTCGGTCGTGTTGCTGGATGAGATCGAAAAAGCTCACCCGGACGTATTCAACATTTTGTTACAGGTTCTGGATGACGGTATCCTCACTGATGGGTTGGGACGCCGAGTTGACTTCAGGAATACGATTATCATCATGACCTCGAACATTGGTGTGAGAGATCTCAAAGACTTTGGAACAGGTATCGGTTTTGCTAGCGCGTCGAAGCGCGAGAGTGAAGAAGAGGCGATGAAGTCAACGATTCAGAATGCATTGAAGCGTGCATTCAGCCCCGAATTCCTTAACCGTCTTGACGACGTGATCGTGTTTAATTCCTTGCAGCGTGAGCACATCCATAAGATCATTGAAATCACGCTCGGCAAATTGTTCGACAGAATTCTTCAGCTTGGTTACAAGATTGAGCTTACTGATAAAGCGAAAGATTTTCTTGCCGAAAAAGGTTATGATCATCAGTTCGGTGCTCGTCCATTGAATCGTGCAATCCAACGCTACCTTGAAGATCCGGTTGCGGAAGAAATTCTGAAAGGCGAAATAGAGGATGGCGGAACGATACTGGCAGATTATGAAGGAACTGGCGATGCATTGACAATCAAAGCCAAGAAACCAAAAGCTTCTTCGAAAGAGAAGAAGAGCGAATAAAGCAAATTCAGATTCAACAATTGAAAAGCCCTGGCGATGAGCCGGGGCTTTTCGTTTATACGGACAACATCAGACATTATAATTTCGTTAGAATAGATGTTGGAACTTCATTTGTCGCTTCATTTGTCCGAAATTTGGATACAAATGCTTTGTGTCTGGTTTACACACTCAGGTTGTCGATAGCCAGCAATTTTTAACTCCATTTGATCATGAAACAAATTCTTTTCTTCACACTTTTTTTGTCGTGCTATATTGCTTCCGGACAACGCATTCTCGGCGAGATCGAACTTGTAGGATTTTTACTAGGACAACATCGGCATGCGGTTCACGCTGAACTCGGCCCTCCGATTGAGAAACGTCAAACAGAAGACAAATGGATTTACGAGTTTCATAAACTTACACCCGATACCAGCGCGTATGTGCTTTTCAAATATCCTTCATGGGACACCACCAGAATATATGCGATACAGATAAGCGGAGATCGCTACGACCACATGCATCCGTTCCGCGGCCTAAAGCTTGGCGCAAGCCTTAACGAGGTGACGCAGGTATTTGGTAAGTCAAACGACATCGAAACAATAACGGATCCGCCGCTTGCCGTTCACTATTTTGACCAAAAGAATTACAGCTTTGAAATAGACCGGTCTGGCCGCCTCAATGGTATCCAGATCTTTGGAAAAATTCTGAGCAATCCGGTAGAGAAAAAAATGGCTACCATTAATGGCTTCAGGGAGGCTGTTATATCTAAGAACGTCGACAGCCTCTTGCACTACCTTTCACCCGATGTTAAGATCATTGCAAGCGGAAAAGAAACTCCATTCTCAGGTGCTGCGCGCGAAGAGTTTAAGAAAGCCAACAGCCCGTTTGTGCAGAAACTTCTTGGTGAGATGAACAGCGTACACTACGCCTTCTCAAAAGAACGCGCAGAAGGCGAGGGTGAGTTGAAAACTTTCGGCGAAGGCAACAATACTTTTACCGTATTCAAATTCTACGACAGCGAAATTATTTCTGAAATCCTTTTCTATCCGCATGCCGGAAAATGGAAGGTTTTCCAAATCCATTTCCGTAAATAACTGCTCAGCTCATTCGTACAATAAGGCGTTGTTCACTATCTTGTTTAATGCGCGATAATGCGCTAAAGTAGTGGGCATCCGAAAATACGTTTCCCGAAATCCTGCTGTCCTTGTTTCCGTATCGTTATTGTTGATACTGGTCGTTACGTACTTTGTTTCGCCGGGCGTTCAGTCATGGGTGGACGAAGCTTACGACGTGCTGACAAGCGACGATGAAGAGCGCATCCGCGTTTACGTTTCTCAGTATGGGCTGTGGGGTCCTGTTACAATCATCGCTGCGATGGCCTTGCAGATGTTCTTGTTTGTCGTGCCAAACATTCTTCTCATCATGATTGCGATTACGAGCTATGGGCCTGTGTGGGGCAGCGTAATCAGTTTGCTGGGGATTTGCTTTGCGTCCGCGATTGGTTATTTCATTGGCAAGAAACTGAGTCCTGCGACTTTGCGAAAATTGATCAGTCCAGGCACACAACAGAAGATAAGCGAGTATGTTCAGGACTATGGAATGCTGGCAATTATTGTTACAAGAATGACGTCGTTCTCAAACGATGGATTGAGTTTCGTCGCAGGCATTCTTGGAATGCGGTTTCGGGTCTACATCCTTGCAACAGTTACCGGTGTCACACCACTTATAGTGACGCTCGCAATTTTTGGTCGCAATGGAAAAATAGAAAAAGCATTGATATGGATCGCGGCAGCATGTTTGATTATGCTCATCGCATACATTTTCATCGACCGCCGTCGAAAAAAGCTCAGGAACGCAAATCGCGGGGAATAGTAAGCACGCAGGATGTGCCTTCGTTTACTTTGCTCGTCAGGTCGAGTGATCCGCCGTGTACACGGGCAATTCTATCCACGAGCGAAAGGCCGAGACCCGCGCCTTGAATTTCAGCTACATTCGACGCGCGGAAAAGCGGAGCCTTGATCTTGTTAAGCTCATGTTCGGGTATTCCGATTCCAAAATCGGTAATCCGAATGTCAACGGAGTGGACATCTGCAGACGCAGAAACAACAATTTTGGATTTTGAATATTTCCCGGCGTTATCCAGAATATTCAGAATTGCTGTTTGTAATAACGGTGCGTTACCTGATACAAGAACATTTGCTTTTTCAAATTGTCCATCAACCACTTTCTCAGGATGATGAAGCCGGAATGTATTGAGTGTCTGCTCAAGAAGCTCGAGGATGTTAATCTTCTCCATTTCTGAATGGACAGTTCCTTCCTCTGTCCGTGCAAGTGTAAGCAGCGCCTGAGTTATGCGCACAAGCCTCTCTGTCTCGAGCAAAATAACATCAAGCGTACGTTTGTATTCTTCAAGTGGACGATCCTTTGTGAGTGCAAGTTCCGCTTCGGCCATGATCGCGGTAAGCGGAGTTTTCAGTTCGTGAGAGGCATTTTGAACAAAACGTTTCTGGATTATAAACGCACTTTCAATTCGTGTAAGAAGTGCATTGAACGTAATGATCAATTCGTCAATTTCGTCAATGCTTTCGGCTTTTCCGGTTGTATGCAGCCGATAGCTCAGGTTGTCTTTGTTGATCCGCGTCACTTCCTTTACAACATGCTTCACCGGTCGTAGCGCATTTGCCGAAAAATATAAACCGGCAACATACGACAACAGGATGCTGACAATCCACCCAAATGAAATTGCTTTAATAAGAATATCGAGCTCATGTTGAGCAGGCAGATCCTTGTCTGAAACAAACACTAGGTAGTCCTTTCCGTCGATGTCATACTTCAGACCGACCGTCGTGTACTCGCCCTGTTCAACGTTAAAAACGTTTCCATTTTGTAGCAGCTCGATCCAGGTTTCAGCAATCTCATATTCACCATGCTTGTGGAGCAGAACGCCCTCCTGATTGTAGATGGATGTGACAGGGTTGACGAGCAGGAATGTGCTAGACGGCATAAACTCTTTCACATCCGGTGATGCAAAATGAAGAATTTCAAGGCGTGAATGCTGCGTGAGCCGCTCCACAAAATCAGCATGAACAAATCCTCTCGTTAAAATATAAATAAAGATGAGGATGGCGCCGGTCAATGCAGCACTAACGAGTGTAAAACGAAGTGCAAGTCGCTGCCGGATCTTCACGAAGGTAATTTTAGGACATATCCGAAACCGGTTACCGTATGCACGAGTTTCTTGTCATAAGGCTTATCAATTTTATTGCGAAGGTAGTTGATGTATACGTCAATGAAATTGGTGCCTGTTTCAAAGTCAAGACTCCATACTGCTTCGGCAATCTGTAGCCGCGATCTCACCTTGCCACTATTTTTTGCGAGATACTCCAGCAATGCATACTCGCGTGCTGTTAATTGAATCTGTTTACCAGCGCGTTTTACTTCGCGTCCCTCGAAATCAATTTCAAGGTCGGCAAGCATAAACCGTTTCTCATTGCCAGTTTCGTCCAATGTCGTATAGACGATTTTCCGGCGACGTGTGAGGGCTTTTATTCTCGCATAGAGTTCGTTGAAACGGAAAGGTTTTGCGAGGTAGTCGTCCGCGCCGGCTTCGAGTCCCGCAACAACATCATCGCTCATGCTTAATGCAGTCAACATCAAGACGGCGGTTTGTTCGTCTTTCTTTCGGATTTCTTTGCAGACATCCAGTCCATTCATCAATGGCAGATTCACGTCAAGGATAATGAGATCGTATTCGCCGGACTGCGCCATCTTTAAACCTTGTTGTCCGTCAAACGCCATGTCAGTATCATAGCCGGCTTCATTTAACCCACGCTTCAATACTTCCGATACATTTATTTCGTCTTCAACTATGAGTATCTTCATTTCCGTTTTCTATTAACTCCGGCAAATATCACTATTTCCGGATTCGTGCGGAAAAGCTTATCTAATATCATTCTAATACGATTATAAGGCCATCCTAATAACGTTTCACTTACTTGTAACGTTTTTGTACAAGGAATGAAGTTAAGTACCATCTGTTTTGCAATTCTAATGTACTCAGGCGCAGCGCTTGCGCAGGATGATGATACTACTACCACCATTCGCCTTTCGACAATTTCGAAAGGCGTTCAGCAATTACAATTTAAAAACACCTCACATAAACCGTCACGCATATTCACCGGAAATGCCATCGGACAAAATAAAAGCGTGTCCAATACTCACGCGCGAAATTATCAGCCATTACGACGCGTAGGCATGACAGGAGCATCGGGGCATGTTGCCGCAAAAGGTATAGCCAGAATGCAAATCAAACGCAATAAAGAAACTAGGTAGGGGCTAGTGGGTTACGTCTCCAGTCTTCAGGCTTTCATGAGTTGTCTGAGTCGGATTGGAGACGTTCCTTTTTTCAAACGCATCCTTTCAGCAACGCGATAAATTTTTCTGTGAGATCTTTTCGTCCGTATTTGCGCAGGGCGAGATTTCGGGCATTGGTGCCGTAAGTAGTCTGCAAATGTCGATCGCGAATAAGCGGACTCACAGCAGAAATGATGCTTTCAGGATCAGCAGGATTAATATACACCCCGCAATTATTTTCTTCGATCTCCTTTTTTATCCATCCGCCGAAATTGATGATAACCGGCTTGCCTGCCGCCAACGCATCAAAATATTTATTTGGAGATCCGGTTTCCAAAATTGCTTCAGGGCGGTAGCATATAAAACATGCGTCACTCAGATGCAGTATCTGCCTGACCTCTTCTCTTCCCGAAAACGGAATGAAGGTGACATTATTCAAACTGAGGTGTCGCGCTGTGATTTGAAGCGTCCCGAGCATTGCGCCCTCTCCGCAGATAAGGAAGCGAACCGCCATTCGATGGCGCTGCATTACGTTCGCACACTTCAAAAGAAAATCAAGTCCGTTGGCATACCCAATTGCACCAGCGTATGTAATAACAAATTCATCGTTAAATCTCAATTGTGTTTTTCCATCAGGAATTTCACCATAGTAGGCGGTATCCGACATATTGGGAATGATGTGAATTTGTTTGTTTGTGATGCGTTGTCCAACAACTTCGGCGATGGATTCTGAAAGCGCTACAATACAATTTGCGTCTTTATATATCCTTCGTTCAAGAGATTTGAAAAGCGAAATCAAGATTTGGTTTTTAATAATGCCAAGATCAATCGGGGCGTCAGGCCACAGATCGCCAACCTCGAAAATGTAAGGAATGCCTTGCCGTGATTTAATCCTCCGCGCAGCCAGCCCCACCGTTAACGGTACTGAAATGGCATAAACAAGGTTTACCTGTCGGATTTTCGCCACAGTGCGCGCCGCCAGCACCATAAACCTGAAGAAAGATGAAACCCTCGCGTAAAAGCCGAACCTGTTTTCGTATTTAACGGGGAGGTAATGAACTTCAATCCCCTCGAAATGCTCAGTTAATGCACTAGAATGATTATGGGCGGTGACCACAGTAACGTCGATGCCGGCATCAGTGATTGCCTTCGCCAGGTAATATGAGCGTAGTGGCCCGCCCTTTTCCGGCGTATTAAAATGCTGATGAAGGATAACGACTTTCACGACTGCAAAGAAACTAAAAGTCCAGGTTATTAATAAAACGTCGTTTCAAGACAACTTTTTGTAAAACCGTGCGTATAAGCACCGAGTTAACGCCTCTGAAAAAGAACATTTTTACTTTATTGACGCCTGGAATTGCTTCGATCTGAAGCTGCGTGATATTGCGCATTCCAAAAAGCTGGCGATTGTTACCAGCCACGTTCCTTTTTCTTTAAAAAATTCAAAACAAATGCTTGAAACAAAACGACTGAAGATCGTGCCATTAACGCACGAACAACTTCTTCTATATAAATACAACCCGGAACAACTCGCGCTTGAACTTAATATCCGGTATACACAACGACAGAACGACCCGCTTGTTGATGGGGACCTGCAGGAGGCCACCGAATTCTGGATCAAGAAGACAGCGATCCATCCGACGGAATTTCAGTGGTATACAACCTGGGAAATCATTCTCAAAGATGAAAATGTTGCTGTTGGTGGAATCGGATTTAGTGGTGCCCCCGGCGACCATTGTACCTCCATGATTGGCTATGGCCTGGATATCCGGTATCACCGGAAGGGTATTGCCTCGGAAGCACTGGAAGCAATGATTAAATGGGGATTTTTAAATGGCCTGGAAACTATCGTTGCCGATACACCGATTAACCATTATGCATCGCAAAGCGTTTTGATTAAGAGTGGCTTTGTTGAGTCGGGCCGGGATGAGACAGTCATCCATTGGCGCCTGGATAAATAACAAAAAGTCGCTGGGGAGCCAGCGACTTCCTTGGACATCTGTCCGTTAATAATTTTGATCAGGTAGCTAAACGTTCTTTTGCTTTGACCGAGAATAACTAAGAATATTCAGGATCGTGGCGTTAGAAGGTTCGAGGGAAACATCATTTAAAGATTCCTTCGTTTCGGAAAGATCTTTGAACAAAGCCATCAACTCATTGTCACAGATCAACGCTTTGTCAATCTCCTTCTTCTCCTCCTCCGTAATCTCGTGGTATAAATACCTGATCAGGTCCGTCTGGGTAAAAGTTTTTATCATAGGCTCTCGTTTTTACCATTTTCTTCCGCAGATTGATCAGCGCATAGCGCATACGACCCAAAGCCGTATTGATGCTAACACCGGTGCGCGTGGCAATTTCCTGAAAACTCATATCAAGATAATGCCTCATAATGAGCACTTGCTTTTGCTCAACCGGCAGTTCTTTAATAAAGTTTCGGAGTTTGCCTCTGGTTTCACGCATAACCTGCTTATCCTCAATTGATTCTTCAATAAAGTTCATTGAGTTAAACAACCTGCTGCCGTCTTCGAGCACTACCTCTGGGTAACGTTTTTCTTTTCGGAAGTGATCAATGGCAAGATTGTGTGCAATCCTGCTGACCCAGGGTAGAAATTTCCCTTCTTCGTTGTAGCGGCCGCCCCGAATAGTGTTAATAGCTTTCACAAATGTTTCCTGCAAAAGATCTTCAGCGGTATACCGATCTTTAACGATCAGATAAATAGCTGTATAGATTTTAGATTTGTGACGGCTTAAAAGCATCTCGAAGGCTTCCTCGTTACCGTTTTGATAGAGCGACACAAGCTGGCTGTCGCTAAATCCTTTGTCAATCATTCTGCTTCTCTTTTAGGTAACGTAGAGTTCTGCCTCGATATTGTACTGGGTTAGTGGTGATGAATTAGTTTCAAAAGATAAGAAGTTTTTCAAAAGCGGCAAAAAATTTTCAAAATTTTCCTTGCCTTCTAAAAGATTTCTTTTGCTATTTGTCGCCCTAATCTTGTGGAGCCCTATCACTATGCCAGTAAGTAAAAAGAAGATCATAAAAAGTCTCGAAAACCTGTCGGAAGAATTGAAGGAAACGATTCGCGACCAATATCCAACCGGCTATGAAAGTAGCATTACCAGGATTTCAAATGCGAAGAAGGAACCGATCTTTGTTTTTCCGCTCGAAACTGAGGAAGCTACCATTCTTGTGAAAGTTCCTGTCACTAAAAACAGCGATGGTGGGTATGACGTGGAATCGACTCCAGAGCCAGGCGCAGACGCCGAGCCCGACGACGATTTCAACAACAATTCTGATGAAGATAGTGATGATGGCTTCAATAATCGCGACGATTACGATGAGGAAGGCGGCGGAAGAAAGGGCAGAGAAGCCAGCTACGATCCGGACTTCGATAATTGATACTCCAAACACCACCATTAAGGTGGTGTTTTAGTTTATTCCCTTTTGCCGGTAAATTATTTGGCCGCCAACTTTGTTACCTTCACGAACTAATTTCATCTCCATACTGTGATTCAGGCACCTGTTACCGTCGATTCGTACATTGATGAACTCGACCCGAAACAATATATCATTATCAAACGCGCTCGCGTCAATAATCTCAAGAACCTTAGTGTGGCGATTCCAAGAAATAAGCTCGTTGTGATTACCGGGCTTTCTGGTTCAGGGAAGTCATCGCTTGCATTTGATACGCTTTTCGCCGAGGGACAACGCATGTATGTTGAAAGTTTGAGTTCCTATGCCCGACAGTTTTTGGGAAGAATGGAAAAACCAGATGTGGACTACATTAAGGGCGTTTCGCCGGCAATAGCAATTGAGCAAAAAGTAAATACACGAAATCCGCGGTCGACTGTCGGCACTTCGACTGAAGTATATGACTACTTGAAATTATTATTTGCGAGGATCGGCGTGACGTATTCCCCGGTCAGTGGCAAAGAAGTGAAGCGCGACACAGTGACGGACGTCGTAAACTACATGAACTCATTCCCGGGAGGAACCCGCGTTATGATCGCGAGTCCGCTTCACGTAAAGAAAGGACGGAAGCTGACAGACGAGCTGAACCTGCTACTCAGCAAGGGCTTTGCCCGTGTATTGACCAATGGTAACGTTCATTTTATTGAAGAGATCCTCAATCCCACGCCGGAAGAAGGAAAGAAAAAAGCCAAGGCTCCAAAAATCCAGGGTGATGTAGAAATTCTGATCGATAGAGCATCAGTTAATGCACAGGATGAAGATACAGTCTTCCGGTTGTCAGACTCTGTGCAAACAGCATTCTTCGAAGGCGAAGGCATTTGCAAAATTTACTGCGAGCAGAATGGTAAATTAAAGTCTCAAACGTTCTCTGATAAATTCGAATTGGATGGAATGACTTTCATTGAGCCTTCCATCAACTTTTTCAGCTTCAACAATCCGTATGGCGCTTGTCAGACGTGTGAGGGTTTTGGAAAGGTTCTCGGTATCGATGAAGATCTCGTTATCCCTGACAAAACAATGTCAGTTTACGAGGGAGCAATCGCGCCCTGGCGCAGCGAGACCATGAGCGAATGGCAAAAACCGCTCGTAAAAAATGCAATCAAATTTGATTTCCCGATTCATAGGTCTTACAACGAGCTGACACAAAAAGAGAAAGATGTTCTCTGGAATGGCAACAGCTATTTTGAAGGTATCCACGACTTCTTTAAACACCTCGAATCAAAAACATATAAAATTCAATATCGGGTGATGCTTTCGCGTTACCGCGGAAGAACAAATTGCCCTGATTGCAGAGGAACGCGCTTGCGCAAAGATGCGCAGTACGTGAAGATCGCTGACACCTCCATCACTGATCTGGTGTTAATGCCAATAGAGGACGTGCTTGTTTTTTTTGAAAAACTTAAGCTGACAGACTATCAACGAAAGGTTTCTGAAAGAATTCTTACCGAAATCAAATCAAGATTAGAATACATGGTTCGTGTGGGGTTGGGTTATCTGACTTTGAACCGAATTACCGCAACCTTATCTGGTGGCGAATACCAGCGAATCAAGCTAGCAACATCGTTGGGGAGCGCGCTTGTTGGGTCCATGTATGTACTCGATGAACCCAGCATAGGTCTTCATCCGAAAGACACTGCAAGAATGATTGAAGTGCTAAAATCACTTCGCGATCTTGGCAATACAGTCATTGTTGTCGAGCACGAGGAGGAGATTATGCGCGCAGCTGACCAGATAATCGACATTGGCCCGGATGCCGGAAGCCACGGGGGTGAGTTGATCTTCCAGGGCACGATAAAGGATTTGAATGGCAAGCTGACTTCGCATACAACGAATTACTTAAGTGGAAAGGAAAAGATCGAAGTTCCGAAGCTTCGTCGCAAATGGCATGATTCGGTAACGGTAGTTGGTGCGCGTGAGAACAATCTTAAAAATCTTACCGTAAAATTTCCGCTTGGTGCATTCACTGTAGTTACGGGTGTAAGTGGATCCGGGAAATCAACGCTCATAAAAAAAATTCTTTATCCCGCAATGGGAAGATTAAGTGGATCTGTTGCAGAAACGCCTGGTAAGTTTGATAAGCTCGAAGGTGACATGAGCCGGATCACGCAAATAGAATTCGTTGACCAGAATCCAATCGGAAAATCGTCAAGGTCAAACCCTGTGAGTTATGTCAAAGCGTACGATGCGATTCGCCAGTTGTATGCTGACCTGCCTTTATCGAAACAGCGTGGCTATAAACCATCGCATTTTTCTTTCAATGTTGAAGGCGGGCGTTGTGAAACCTGCCAGGGTGAAGGTGAGATCAAAGTTGAAATGCAGTTCATGGCCGACATCTTTCTGAAATGTGAGAGCTGCAATGGGAAACGCTTCAAACAGGAAGTCCTGGAAGTTGAGTTCAATGAAAAAAACATAGCTGATATCCTTGATATGACGGTTGAGGATTCGCTTGCTTTCTTTAGAGAAAAGAAACCGATTCTTGACAAACTAATTCCACTTAACGATGTTGGATTACGTTATGTAAAACTTGGGCAGTCGTCAAACTCATTAAGTGGGGGCGAAGCACAGCGCGTGAAGCTCGCCTCTTTTCTTGGAAAGAATTCGGCGGAAGGAAACATTCTTTTCATTTTCGACGAGCCTACGACAGGATTACATTTTCATGACATTTCCAAATTGCTAAAGGCGATGAACGCACTTGTAGATCAGGGTCACACGGTAATCGTTATTGAACATAATCTCGATGTAATTAAGTGCGGCGACTGGATCATCGATTTGGGACTGGAAGGCGGCGAGAAAAAAGGTGGTAATTTGATTTTCGAGGGCACGCCTGAAGAAATGGTCAAAAAAGGCAAAGGACACACCGCCGATTTTCTACGAACAAAAATTTCCTGAAAAAATAAAAGAGGCGATGCACAAGCAAAGCCTCTTCCACCTTCCCAATTGATGTAATTAATTATTGATTGAAATGCGACGTTGGGTAACCTTGCCACTTTCATTGATCAGCATGAGGTACATGCCATCTTTCATTGTTTCCTGCGGCATGATTCTGACACCATTCGTTACCTCCGACGACTCGAACACTTTCCTGTATACCTCCCTTCCGGTGAAGTCAATCACTTTCACCTCAACCGGTTGAAGTTGTCCTGACTCAATTTGTAAGTTGATGTCATCCTGCGTTGTTGGATTGGGGTACACCGTAACCATGCTTGCAGCGAGCGCAGACTCTTCCTCGGGAACATCGCCTATACTCGTACCGGAAGTTCCACTCTTCAAAGCTGTTGCTGGAATAACAATAAACGAGTTTCCGGTATCTGGCCCTTTGTACTTAACAGTAAGCACGTGACTTTCATCGTTCTCAAAATACTTGACGTTGATTCGCTTCGCTCCTACTGTTAAAGAAATCCCCGGACTCGTGTTTGATCTGCTGGCATGGATGCCATCATTGTTAACCAGCACTGTTCCGTCCAATTCAAGGCGACTTCCATCGCTTGACGTGGTTTGGAAATAATAGGTGCCTGCTTTATTAATGTACAGATATCCATCAAATTCGAAATTGAAAAAGTCTTCCTGGGTTCGGGGAGCAAGCGTGAACGTTGTCACCTTACCGGTAAACTCCGGAATACCTGTCCAGTTGATCTGATCCAGATCAGTCCATGCACCGGTGCTGTGTTTGTAAAACAAACCATTCACGTAAGTGTTCGCGGCGGCGGCGTTACTGGCCCCACTTAAGTTTCCACCAAGATCTTCAGCTTTTACGGTGAACGAATAGTTTGTATTGAGATTCAGATTTGTCAGTGTGTAATTCGTTGCATTCGAATCTGTCAGCACGGACTGAGAGCCATAATAAATTCGGTACCTTTTGATCCCTGAATTATCATTCGAGGCTGACCAGGATAATTGAATTTCTCTTATCGCGGTAGCCACGGCCTTTAGATTTGTTGGAGCGGTGGGCGCAACTGAGTCCTTTGTAGTTGTGATCTTCAAATCGGTTGTCGCCGGCGTGTAGTTAGATCTGCCAGCGTTACCAACGGCGCGAACCTTGTAAGCGTACGTGCTTGATGGGTCGATACCCGTGTCGGTAAAAGTTGCCACGTTGGCAGCTGTTAGTCCACGCATCTCCCATTTTGTATAGGATGTCGAGCTGGTCGATTTTCGTCGCCAGATTTCGAATCCTGATTCGTTTGTCGAAGTATCAGTCCACGTGAGTTTGACGCTGCTCGCGTTTGGTTGCGTGCCATTGAAATTTCCGGGAGCGTTTATATTAACCGGTGACTGATTATTAAAGAAAACATATTTGGCCTGCGAAGGAGGGCTCGGACAATTATCAAAGTTCGCAACAACAAGGGTGTACGCGCCATTACCAGCGCACTTTCCCGATGAACAGTCTCCTGCCTTGAATATCTGCGACTGATTAGAATCGGGTACGTTCAATTTTATCCCATTCTTATACCAGTAATATTTAGCGAAGGTGCCTGTGGCGCTCAGTCGTGCATCAGCATACCCGTTTAGATCTTTTAAGTGAACTGTTCCCACCTGGTCAATCTTCGCCGGAGCTGGATTGACCTTTGTTACCGTTACAGGTTTCGACCATTGATTCCAGTCTGCGCTTCCCGGATTTGCCTTCCGGCTAAAACGAGCGCGGTATGTACCAGGAGAGCTGGCCACATAGGTTGCGCTGTTCGCCCCTGCGATGACCGCGCCGTCCTTTTCCCATTGATAGGCACGAAATCCTTCTGCGAGTTCCATGCGGACACCCTGATTATTCGTGCCACAAATCGCAGTGGATCCGGCGAATGTGTGAATATTTGATTTATTATGATTCCACATCCACTTGTAAAAATCCGGTTCTTTGAACGCCGAGTTCCATGTGCCATGACCAAGATTATCGTATAAGGTATACTTAACGACTGCGCCAGCTGCCCTGAAGTTCTTGACGTACTTTTCGGTTGTGCCTGGTGACGGCGCCCTGTCCTGCCCGCCCTGGAATGTCCAGATTGGGATATGCGCAATCTTAGATTGAAGGTTTTGTCCGCTTATGTTTGCATCCGATACGGCAGACATCGTTATTGCCGAGGCAAAAAGCCACGGAGCACGTTTGATTGCTTCGTATACCCCGTAGCCACCATTGGATAATCCTTCTATATAAACCCTGTTGGGGTCAATGTTGTATTTCTTAATGACAAGACGCACAAGCTTGATCGCATCCTGCACTGAGCTGCCGTTCCAGCCATTAAGGCATTGAGGAAATAAAACAAATCCCTGAAATGCTCTCGAGGGCATTGAAGGGTCACTGGGCAGGCGGGAACCAGCGGCATTTCGCGCCGACAAGTGCGCGCTGCCTCCATGCAAGAGGTTGTGATCGTTATTAAGCACCTTCGAATCGGCCGCTGTTGGTGCGACAGGAGAATTGGTATTAGGGTTCCATGTTGGCGTTGCGTGATAACAACTATTTTTCCAACAGTTGGCCCGTTCACCCGCACCGTGAATAAAAACGACAAGCGGATATCCCGGCGAAGTTGTCTTTGAGTAATTGTTTGGATACAACAGCCGGTAATTCATGATAAAGGCATCTCCGCTCCCGTTCTCTTCACGCATGTTGCCTTCAGAATAGGGACTTGAATCCCATGAAGTCATATCGCGATAAGTGTTCGTCTTTACGCCCGGTGACTTCTCGCGGAAGCTTACCGTTCTGTTTTCCTGTAAGTAATAAAATCTGGTTGATGATTTTGCGATCCTGATGTCAAGCGTACCGTATGGCAATCCTGTTTTGTAAACATAGGAGGTGTCTACCTGCGCCGTCGAATGATAATGTAGTACTATCAGCACTACCAACCCCACTAATCCCTTTCTCATATAGTAAACATTAAGTCATGATAACATTTAAGTCTTTACGTCTGTGATAAATTTTATCGTCGCAGCTAAAGAAAAACGTGTACCCGCTTACGTTCAATGTTTACAGCCATTGAGGCGAGAATGCGTAGATATTTTATCTCAATTTAATATCACTTTAATAACGAAATGAGTAGCGGCAATTTTGCTAGGCGATCTTGTTGTACGAAGCGCAAATCCCTTTGATCAGAGAAGAACTGAAGCCCTGGTGTTCCATCTCATTCAGACCGGCAATTGTACAACCTTTTGGAGTGGTGACTTTATCAATCTCCTCTTCCGGATGTCGATTTAATTTCAAAAGTAAATCAGCCGCGCCTTTCACGGTTTGAGCAGCAATTAAATTGGCAGTTTTGGCATCGAAGCCGATCTCAATTCCGCCCTGTGTTGCTGCCCGAATAAATCGGAGGGCATACGCAATACCGCAGGCACCCAATACAGTCGCTGCGTCCATGAGCTTTTCGTCTATGGAAACTGTAAGGCCTAGCTGGTTAAAAAGGTTTGTTACATAATCGACGTGTTGATCATCCGCTTCCGTATGGGAAATGCAGGTGACGGACTCGCGAATAGCAATAGCCGTGTTTGGCATCGCGCGGAAAACCGGTACTTCTGTTCCAAGCAACCCTTTTAGATCTTTGATGAATATCCCGGTGACTACGCTGATTACAATGTGTTTTGATGGGTTGAAATGTGGCTTCAGTTCAGAGAGCACTTCTCTCACATTGTATGGTTTCAGTGCGACAATAATTACATCGCTGGTACTGACTGCACCTTTGTTGTCTGTGGTGATACCGATCCCGCTGTCTCTTAACCCGGCCAGGGACTGAAGATTTCTCCGGGTAATCGTAATTTCAGATGGCGCGATGAAATTAGTTTTGATCAATCCCTGGGCGATGGCTCCGCCGAGATTTCCTCCTCCGATAATGGCAATTCTTTTTGACATAATAGGCTATGATTACTGAATGATCTTAACTGACAATTAAGAAAGAATCCGGTTCTGTCCGTCATGAACATCAGATATTTGCAAGATTTTCAATGATTGTCGGCTGCCGAATCGCCGGGATCACCGCGAAAAAAAGGTATCAATTCAGCTATCATATTCGAAAGTTATTATTTCATTCGATTGCATTAGGCGCTAAATCTTTTTAGTTCTTACCTTCGCGCCACTTACAAACCCCAACCTGTTCTTATATGAATCACAATGAAATACTCGAAAGAGTAAAGCTTCGAAATCCGAATGAACCGGAGTTTATTCAGGCCGCCGAAGAAGTAATCCTTTCTATTTTACCTGTTTTGGAAAAGCACCCGGAATTCGTGAAGCTAAAATTGCTTGAGCGCATGTTAGAGCCCGAGCGTATGATTTCTTTCCGGGTTACCTGGATGGATGACAAGGGCGAGGTGCATGTAAACCGTGGCTATCGCGTTCAGATGAACAGCGCCATTGGTCCTTACAAAGGTGGATTGCGGTTTCACCCTTCGGTAAATCCCAGCGTATTGAAATTCCTTGCATTCGAGCAGATCTTTAAAAACGCACTTACAGGTATTCCAATGGGCGGCGGAAAAGGCGGAAGTGATTTCGACCCAAAAGGAAAATCAGATAACGAAGTAATGCGATTCTGCCAGGCGTTTATTGGTGAGCTTGCACGCCATATCAATCATCGCCTTGACGTACCTGCCGGCGATATCGGCGTGGGCGGCCGCGAGATTGGCTACATGTTCGGCGCCTACAAAAAGATCAAAAACGAATTTACCGGAGTTCTTACAGGAAAAGGAATCGGCTGGGGCGGCAGTTTGATCCGCACAGAGGCGACAGGCTACGGCCTCGTGTACTTCGCTGAGAACATGCTGCAAACAAAGAATGATTCGGTGAAAGGCAAGACCTGTTTGGTCTCTGGTTCAGGAAACGTCGCGCAGTATGCCATTGAGAAAATCATTCAGCTCGGCGGCAAGGCGGTGACAGCATCAGACTCCACAGGTTATGTCTATGATGAATCAGGTATAACGCTGGAGAAACTTGAATTCCTGAAGGATCTTAAAAACAACAAACGCGGACGCATCAAAGAATACGCAGACAAATTCAAAGGCGTCGTCTACAAAGACATCAAGGATACTGCAGATTTCAACCCTTTGTGGGATCACAAGGCGGAATGTGCTTTCCCGTGTGCAACGCAAAACGAAGTGAATAAGCGCGACGCCGAAAATCTTGTGCGCAACGGCGTGAAACTTGTTGGCGAAGGAGCGAACATGCCTGTGACAATCGACGGTATTAATGTGCTTATCGATAAGGGAATCATGTATGCGCCGGGCAAGGCTTCGAATGCCGGGGGTGTTGCAACATCCGGACTTGAAATGACGCAAAACTTCATGGGCGCTAACTGGCTACGTGACGAAGTGGATGTTAAACTAAAAACCATCATGAAAGACATTCATGATACCGCGCTTGCTGCCGCACAGCAGTATGGCAAACCTGGTAATTACATGGTGGGCGCAAATATTGCAGGCTTTCTGAAAGTAGCGAAGGCGATGCAAGCGCAAGGTGTCGTATAATAATCCAACCTGAAATCAACATAAAAAACCGGCCTTCATTGGGCTGGTTTTTTTGTTTTATCCATCGGGGGCTGATCTTATTTCTGAGTTACCCGTTTACTACATTTGCGCGCTTCGAACGATGGAATTAAGAATGCAAACAGGGTACCGCCAGATATTAGGCATGGCAATGCCGATATCGTTGGCTTTAATGGTTCCCCAAATAAACTTCATCACCAACAATGTATTTCTGGGCGGCCTGGGCCAAACCGAACTGGCGAGCGCGGGCATAACTGGCGTATACTATCTCATCTTTGCTGTAATCGGTAACGGACTGAACAATGGATTGCAGGCCTTGATCGCCAGACGCGCAGGACAGAATCAACCGCGTGAGATCGGGAAACTATTTTTCCACGGTGTATGGATTGCACTGGCAATCGCATTCATCGGCATCCTGACGACATATGCGATCGCGCCAGCAATTCTGCGGAGCGTAATTGAAAGCGACGAAATTGCCGAGCAGGTTATAAGCTTTTTGCTGATTCGTATCTGGGGATTACCACTGCTTTATCTCTATGTGATGCGGAATGCCTTGCTTGTCGGAACCAACCAGACAAAGTTTCTGATCTGGGGTACATTGGCGGAAGCGCTGACAAACATAGTCCTTGATTACGGACTTATCTATGGCAAACTCGGAATGCCAGAACTTGGCTTCAATGGCGCGGCGTATGCTTCAATCATCGCGGAAGGAACAGGTTTGTTTGTTATCTACCTCGTCATTCACATTAAAGGTATCCACAAATCGTTCGGCATGTTCGAACGTCACCCATGGAATCTTTCGACGTCAAAATTAATTCTGATTCAGTCTTCTCCGCTAATCGCGCAATACGGAATCAGTATTCTTAGTTGGGAATATTTTTACATTTTGATTGAACATCATGGTGAAAGGGCATTGGCGATCTCCAATACGATGCGAAACATATTTGGTCTTTTCGGAATATTTGCCTGGGCATTTGCAGCAACAGCCAATAGTATGGTTAGCAATATTCTTGGGCAGGGGAGAGAGGACGAGGTGATTCCATTGATAAGAAGAATCGTGAAAATGAGTTTCAGTATTTCATTTGTGATCTTCCTGGCGCTTGTAATAAAACCTGAGTGGTTCTTATTATTTTATGGACAGGGAGACGATTTTATTGCCGATGCTATCCCGGTAATTCATGTTGTGTCGATCGCCCTGCTGATGATGTCATTCTCGACTGTGTGGTTAAACGCGATCGTGGGCACCGGTAATTCGAAAGTCAATCTCATTATCGAGTTGATCACGATTACAATTTATTGCGTGTATGTTTATCTCACCCTGGAATATTGGGATTTACCAATTACCTGGGGTTGGGGTTCCGAGTGGGTTTACTGGATCTCGATGTTTACGATGGCATTTTTCTACATGCGATCTGGAAAATGGAAAGGAAAGAAGATCTGACATGCAATCGTTACGTTACTTGTTGCGCGAGTAGTAGCTCAGATAACTTTTCTCTCCTTTCACAATCTCACTGATCGTGTAAAAACCTTTTCCGTCGCGCGCGAACCCAATCGCTTCTCCTTGTGGTTCTTCTACGTAGGGCAAATACTTTGGCTCACGTGCGAGAGCCTGCTCGATGGTCTCGTTTGCGCCCAGCTTCCAGTAAAAAACATTGGAGTAATTCTTCAACAAAACTTCGCTGCCATCGGCGGAAATGTCGCCGCCAACAATCTGTGATGTCTGAATTTTTCCGACGATCTCCGCTACCAGCGTGTCAGTTGTGGATGTTGGATTCCTGAATCTATAAACAACGCAAGGCGTTTCCCTTTTTGAGACCACATAGAAGTCTTTTGTTTTCGGATGAATCATTAAAGTTTCAGTGTCCTTCCGCGTATCGGGAAGCTTAAAAGTAAGCAGCTCAAATTCTTCAATAATAAGCACTTCCTTTTCGGCTTCAGCCAGACGCGGTTCCTTAAACCGGTAAACGTATTTGTAGGGATACTGAGCAAAATTGTCACCTATCTCGGCAACGTAGAGATAATTTGCGCCTTCCTCAGGTCCCGGTCCGACGGCGATGTCTTCCCAGTCACGATTATCAACACCTTTCAAAACGCAAGTCAGCCTAATATCCATGTTTTTGTCGATGAGAAATATTTCGGCTGGATTACCGCTGTCATTATGTGTCCACAACAATTCCTCGTTGGAGATGCTCGCTGCAATTCCAGACGCCTCTTGAATGGCTTTGTTGTTAATTTCAGCCAAGTTCACCGGCTCGGAAAATTCGTGTGAATTTGGTTGTTGTGCTGGCGTTTGAGAACATGCGATAACGGCTGTTAGCATGCACAGAACAAAGAGGTTCCTCATAAAGGTGGATGAATCAACTGCGAATAAAATCAATTCTATCAGCACAACGAAATTAAAAATCATTCGGTTTATCAAATGGAACGAAAACCGGCTGAATTTCTACCTTTGCCCGATGAGCGATGAAGAAATTTTTCAGGACGAGCAGGACGATGTGCTTTTTGAACATCACCGGATAGTGGCGGACCCGGGACAGGCTTTGCTGCGGGCGGACAAATTCCTGATGGATCGCTTGCCAAACGTCACCAGGACTAAAATCCAGGATGGAATACACAACGGTTTTGTCAAGGTCAATGACAACACAATTAAACCAAATTACAAGATCCACCCCGGTGACGTTGTAACAATTTCGCTTCCGCAGCCTCCGCGTGACAATGAGGTAAAACCCGAAAATATTCCCCTTAACATTGTTTACGAGGACGATTACCTTCTGGTGATCAACAAATCGCCGGGAATGGTGGTGCATCCGGCCTATCAGAACTGGAGTGGTACACTTGTAAACGCGCTTGCATACCATTTTCAGAACCTGCCGCAAATGCCTGGCAATGATGGACGGCCAGGACTGGTGCACAGAATTGACAAAGACACTTCCGGATTGCTTGTTATCGCCAAAACAGAATCCGCGCTTACCTTCCTGGCGAAGCAATTTTTTGATCATTCAATTGAGCGAACTTATGTCGCAATCGTGTGGGGTATCCCGGATCCGCCCCAAGGGACAGTCAATGTTCATGTAGGGCGAAGTCTAAAAGACAGACGTGTTACAACCGCCTTCCCCGCTGGCGATTTCGGCAGGCACGCCATCACGCATTATAAACTTCTGTCTGAGTTGAGATATGTGTCATTGGTGGAGTGCAGGCTCGAGACCGGCCGAACACATCAGATCAGAGCGCATATGAAGCACCTGGGACATCCACTGTTTAATGATACCATGTACGGTGGTGATCAGATCAGCAAAGGGACAATCTTTTCCAAATACAAGCAATTTGTTGATAATTGCTTCAAGATTATTCCGCGGCAGGCCCTTCACGCAAAAACGCTCGGATTCATTCATCCGCATACGAGGGAATGGGTTCGTTTTGACAGCGAGCTCCCGTCTGACATGCAGGATGTAATTGCAAAGTGGGAGCATTATGTAAAATATACGTAAGCTCAACTGACGAGGCTGCCTTCAGTCTTTAGTCGCAACGGCAGGAAAATGGCGTTTCGCTATTGGCCATTGGCTTTTGGCAGCGTTGAGCAGACAGTTAAGGGCAGAATTACAAATGGCCAATGGCTAAATAGCTAAAATCCTTATAGCCGACCGGAAATTTCTAGAACCCAAATGTTCCGGATTCACTCTTGCCTAGCGCGATCCTTATTTGTTCCATTGCCTCCTTTTTATTCGCGTGCGATCTCACCACCTGATGACGAATAGTCAACGAGCGAATGTAGTTGAGGACTAGCTGTCTTTGATTTGGGCTCAGATTGCTGATTGAATCAATGAGCAGATGCTTTTTAACTAACTGATCCATAATAGTAGTGGTTACTTTAATAACGTAAGCGGCCGTTGTGTAGTTGCCATTGAACGGTGTTGCCACTTTGCAATCATCAGTCTTTTATGTCATGGAACTTACATGCGATGCGGCACCTAATCGCACGGGTAATCGTTTCTATTACTCAGACGGTGTTTCGTTTTAGGCCTCCACATGGTAACTTTCAGCGTGAAGAAACTGTACGCTGTATTTGTTGTTCTCATCATGCTCGTCAATACAGCAGGTTTCTATCTCTATTATCCGTTCGCGCTTCAGGCTATTCGCAAGGAAATGAAAGCGCTTCTGAAGACGTTACCTGATGAAAAGCTAGACTTTTTTATTCTTGATGAGAACGCTTTCCGAAAAGCCAGAGTCGAAGCACATGAGATCAAGCTTGACGGACGCATGTATGATATTGCACGGATCGAAATAAGGGGGGGATTCTATCATGTTTACTGCCTGCATGACCAGAAAGAAGATAGCCTGATATCTTTTCTAGGCTATGTCCTAGGGAAGCCATTCAAGTCAGACTCCTTCCCCAAGGTTATACAACAGTTTCTCGGTCTTGTCTTCATTCTGCCCTCAACAATCGTAATCAAATCCTTTCATTGGGTTGTTGCAACTTTTGACTTGAAGCCAGTTCATGCGTACACGGATGTCGATAGCGCGACTCCATTCGTCCCGCCGGAGATATACTCTTAGCGTAATTTAACTTTTAGCATTCCTTTTAATAAAATGTATTAACAATATGAGAAGTATACTCCTACTATGCTTCGTTATGTTCTCGTTGTGCCTTTATGCACAGGATGAACAATACAACGAAACAGATAGTATTGAAACAAGTTTTTTAAGTGAAGTTACCGTAAGCGCTAACCGCTGGGAGCAAAACATCGCAGATGTCCCCAATAAGGTGACTACGATTAAGCAGTCTCTCATTTCTTTCGAGAATCCGCAGACGGCGGCAGACCTCCTTGGCATAAGCAATAATGTCTTTGTTCAGAAAAGTCAGCTTGGCGGTGGAAGTCCAATGATTCGTGGATTTGCAACCAACAGGGTATTGCTTGTTGTGGATGGCGTACGTATGAACAACGCAATATTTCGAAGTGGAAATGTACAGAATGTCATTTCACTGGATGCGAATACAATTGAGGAAGCCGAGGTGTTGTTTGGGCCGGGTGCTGTGATGTACGGAAGCGATGCCATTGGAGGCGTGATGGATTTTCATACTATCAACCCGATATATTCAATTCAAGAGAAACCACTGGTAACTACTGACGCGATGCTTCGCTACTCTTCCGCAAACAACGAGCGAACCGGACACGCACGCATCGGTGTTGGCTTTAACAAAGTTGCTTTCCTTTCAAGTGTGACTCGTTCTTTATATGACGATTTAAGAATGGGAAGCAATGGGCCTGAAGAATATACGCGCCCTGATTACGTCGTTCGTGAAGATGGAAATGATGTCGTAAAAATTAACAGCGATAAAAATATACAACGCTTCACAGGTTACGATCAATGGAATTTTATGCAGAAAGTTCAGTACAAGCCAACAGAATCGCTTGAGACGTCTTACGCATATCATTATTCAAAGACTTCGGATTATCCGAGGTATGACCGACTTATCCTCAGAGACGACAACGGTCAACTCGATAATGGCGCCTGGTACTATGGGCCACAACGTTGGGAAATGCATCAGCTACAATTCAACTATTCGTATCCGCTGTCGTTCGCCGATCAGATGAAATTAAACATTGCTTATCAGGATTTTCAAGAAAGTCGGCATAATCGTGGCTTCGGCTCGTCAACAAGAACGAACCGGTTTGAAAACGTAAAAGCCTTTTCAGTCAACCTCGACGTTGACAAGAAGCTGAACGAAGCAACAACGCTGTATTACGGTGGAGAATACATTACAAACAATGTTTACTCAACTGCCAATCGCTTAAATATTTCTTCTGGCGCACTTTCCGACGTGTCTACGCGTTACCCGAATGATTCTGATTGGCGCTCAGGTGCTGTTTACATGAGTCTGCGTTATAAGCCAAACACACTTTGGACTACTAATGTGAGCGCGCGACTAACGCACATCAGCGCGTATGCCGCGTTCGACAAATCGATGTTCGATTTTCCTTTTGATTACGCGGAGATTGACAAGACAGCGGTAAATGCAAGCCTCGGACTGGTATACCATCCGAGCTACGCAGTAAAGTGGTACGCGAATCTTTCAACTGGTTTTCGTGCACCGAATATTGACGACCTCGGAAAGGTTTTTGACTCGGAGCCAGGCAACGTTGTTGTACCGAATCCTGAATTAAATCCCGAATACGCGTACAGTGCGGAAACTGGTTTTGCCACGATCATTCGTGGCGCACTGAAATTTGATATGTCCGTTTATTACACGCTACTCGATAACGCGATTGCACGAGCTCCGAGTACATTCAACGGCAATGACAGTATCATGTACGATGGAGAAAGAAGCCGGGTGCTTGCATTGCAAAATATCAGTGAAATTTGGGTTGCTGGTATGCAGGCAGGGTTCGAAATCGATATAACGCCGAGCATCGGCCTTCGCACAACGGCGAGTTTTCAGGAAGGCGAAGAACGAGACGCAGAACTCTCGCAGTATTATCGTCCTACCCATGTTCCGCCATTCTTCGGGTCAACGCATTTGACTTACAAAACAAAGCGATTGAAAGTGGATATCTATTCTAACTATAACGGCAAGGTTGCATACAGCAATCTGCCGTTGTCGGAAAGAGGTGATGCGCATCTGTATGCCGCAGATAAAAATGGAGATCCGTATGCTCCTTCGTGGTTAACGGTGAACATCAAATCGTCATTCAGATTTAATCGTCATCTCACACTGGATGCTGGTATTGAAAATCTGACGGATAAACGATATCGTCCGTACTCGTCAGGTATATCTGCGGCTGGTCGAAACTTTATTTTTGCCATCCGCGCAGCGCTTTAAATCTGTGAACGACTTCTTTGCATTCATTCTGCAAAGAAGTCGTTTTTCCAGTCGTGCAAATCTACATGTCCGTAATTGTGCATGAAAACGATTTGTAATCGAACAGCCAATTGTAAAAACTGTCGGTGGGTAATCAGATCGTTAATTAATACCTAATTTTTGTATAGACAGGCACGCGCTCAACCACGTCGAATTTTCCAGTTATGCGTGTCAGCATCAGTTGGTTGGGCACTGAGCTGAAAGGCAAGAGCAGTCGCGTTATTTCGAAAATAATGTTCTTCAGAAATTGTATCATAACTTGATTGTTTTTATCGTTCAATTTGCATTTGCGTCACCACTTTTTCCAGGTGATATCAATTCGTGCTCGAAGTAAGGAAGTGTTTTGTTGTTCTTGCCTGCGACAACAGTGCAATAGTATATGCGTTGATAGTAGTTGCTAATCGTCAGTATTAAAGATGGATTTTCTTTCGCTGTTATGCGAGTGCCCTCTTGATAGATGTTGTCTGAATTTGTTCGGTAGCGCATTGTATTTAGATCAGCGAATATTTCAACTGACTTTAAGTGTATATGTATAGCCCACTGGCTGTTTAAGCGCTCTGAATTATGTTAAGGCCGACCCACGTGCTGGGCTCAAAATAAAGAAGAGATGCTATGATAACGTGGATGTCTCCGGTATAGTTGCAAACTCGCCTATTTATCTCAAAAGTAAAACGGAGGCCGGCTCGTAGGTCTTGTCAGACAATATTATGCCGTGGATTGCGGACATTATCGCGTCTTACGCAACGTTACGACAATAAATTTGTCATTAGCGGGTTTATGCTAAAAGTATTTTTTGACACACTGATTTGGTCGCGTGCTGGTTGACGAATTTTGTAATCGTTGTTTCCAGAGACCAAACAGCGATAATGCCGCTTGGCATGGTTTGGAGTTTGGCATTGAGCCGTCTGTCATGCGTACGAAAGGGACGCGGCACACAATTGTAACCACCGAAGCCATGCTGTCATTATTCCCTGAGGAAGCACAAAACGCGCCGGCTGGGTTTGATTATCTGCCGGAGTTTCTCAGCGCGCAAGAGGAAATGAATCTACTCGAAGAGATCAGAAAGATACCCCTTCATACGTTTGTCTTCCAGGGGTACGAAGCAAAAAGAAAAGTCGCGAGCTTTGGATATGATTACAGTTTTGATGATCGCGCGCTCTCGAAGGGTAAACCGATCCCGGAAGGATTCCACGATGTTGTTGCAAAGGCAGCATCAGCTTTGTCATTATCTATTGACGCGTTTGCGGAACTACTTATCACAGAATATCCTGCAGGCGCTGTTATCAACTGGCATCGCGATGCACCGCCGTTTGATGTTATCGCTGGAATCTCACTTCTTTCAGATTGCATTTTCAGGTTTCGCCCACACGAGAAAATGAAACAAAATCGGCGGAGCGTAATCTCTCTCCCTGTAATGCAACGTTCATTGTATGTCATCAAAGGAGCCGCGCGAAGTGATTGGCAACATAGTATTGCGCCGGTAAGAGACGTTCGCTATTCCATTACGCTCAGGACGCTCCGAAAAGCCATGGAATAAATCTACTGGATGAGCGTGAACAGTCGGTTACCTGTATGCAGCCTGTGTCATCTAAACCCCAGATGCCAGAACTGGAACGCATTTCGCTTTGGTAATACCAGACAATTATTTTTAAACCCCACTAGTGTATGTTAAACGTTATTCTTAGAAAAAAACCGCCTCAATTGCAGCTAATTTAGCGGTAGCAGAATTGGTTCGACCCAACTAGCATTGCTTCGGAGCCAATTAAATTTTCAAATTCTGGAATCACCCTTCCCAAAACGAGATGAAACATCATCCCACGGCCGGACTACGTGCCTGCCACAAACCCATATTTGCTATTGCATTTCTGTTGACATTTTTTTTAGGTGTCAACCTTTCATACGCACAAACGCCAGGGCTAATCTTCAAAAAAGCGTCGACATCCGTGCTCGATCCGAACAGTGATGGATACACCTCTGTGTCGTCATCGGGTTTCGTAACAGACGATCACACTGAAAGTGAAATACCATACCGGCCGCTTGTTGTTCCATCGGTTGAGCCTGTTGCCGACCCGGGGCCAGGTCCGGACTGCGGATTTACAGACATTGTTGATTCGGGTGATGAGGATCCGGTGTTCTCCTACGTAGATGCAAGCGGAAATTTTCTTTTCCGGTTTCGCATCGGTCGATCGGCAGACAACTCAAAAGGCTACAGTGTAATGATCGACACCGATCAGAAATTTGGTTTCACTGGCGTTGATGCAGACGCTAATGCAGTTGCTGGCAATCCCGGATTTGAGATGGAGATCATCCTTGAAAGTAACTTTGGCGTCAGCCTCTATGATGTCGACGGTACAACTACGCCGGTGCAAAAAGGCACAACACTTCCGTGGGAAAGCCATGCGCAAAAATCTATCGCACTGACAACAAATTGTGGCGACGCAGATTATTTCTATGATTTTTATATTCCCTGGAGTACGATAACAACCTACTTCCCGGGTGTCGATCAAAATACACCGATCAGGATGTTGGCGGTAACAACCATGAATCCAAATCCTGCTATTGGCAATGGTGCGGTTTCAGATGCGGGTGGTATCGACGACAAAGCAGCAGGCTACAACTATGACCAGATCTTTCAGACTGTCATCAACAATTATACGCCGACACCGGCTACCGGTACCCCTGTGGACAGAACGCCTTGTCCGATAGTAAATGGTGGAGTTAACAACGGAGCAACGACGGTTACCGGAACTTCGACGGCGATTGGTGCAACGATCTATGTATATAAAGGAACGACAACACTCACACAGATCAACAGCGCAACGGTTACGGTACAGGCAGATGGTACGTGGACCGCGACAGTTCCGGCCGTGACAACCGGCGACGTTATTAGCGCGAAGGCCCAGGCGGCAGGAAAAGGACTTTCGACAAACGCGTGTTCGCAAATAACTGTCACAAACTGCAGCCCACCTGCTCCGCCGTACGTGCTCACAGTTGGAAGTGGAAAGAAACTGATTGAGGGAACTGGCACGGTTGGCGCATTACTAAATGTATATACATTTTCGGCCGGATCTTATGTCGCTGCGGGTGGTTCGATTACGGTGCCTTCAGGTGGTTCCTGGTGTTGGAGAGCAAACAATACCGGCGTCAGCGATTGTAGCACAAGCGGCGCAAGCGACCTTACACTTACAACATATTATGTTTCTCAAACTGTGAATGGTTGCGAGTCGGCAAAGGTACCTGTTTGCGTTGCTAACAATAATATTTCTACAAATCCAACACTTGCGCAAACTTCTATATCCACAAGCACAACTACCTTGAGTGGCACTTCCGGAAACAATGCTTCGGTTACGATTTATGCAAACAGCACAGTCATTGGAACGGCAACTGCGTCAGGGTCCAGTTGGACGGCGACAGTCAACCTTTCAGCACATGGGGGTAAATATGTTTGGGTGCAAGCAATCGAATCAGGCAAGTGCGTAGCCATTGCACTCAGTTCGGCGGTGCTGATCACAGTTCCAACGCCAACGTCCACAACGCCTGTTGTTACCGGATCATATTGTGGAACTGCAGCGGGAACCCTGCAGGCTGTGACGGGTACAAGTACGGAAGCGGATGGCACCGTTATTACTACCTATATCAATGGTATTAGTACAGGTACAACAACGGTTTACAACGGAACATGGGCAATAGCCCTGACGTTGAAGTCGAATGATAAGGTTCGGGCGACCGCGACCGCCTCAGGCGAAAATGTTAGCGGACTTTCTAACGAGATAACTGTAAGCCTAAGCGGTGGGGCACCTGTTGTTTCTTTTGACCCGATGGTTGAAGGCTCAACGACTGTAAGCGGGACATTCTCAGGTGGAACTACGTTGAATATTTATGTCGATGGCGCCTTGCTGGCAAGCACGACATCAAGTCCATTTAATTTGACGGTAGGCATTTATGAAATTTATGCGGGAGCATCTGTTACCGCTACTGTGACTTCAGGTGGTTGTGAAAGTGCGCACAGCACCGCCGTGACGGTACCGTGTCTAACGCCTTCTGCAAGTGTATCAATCGACGCGGCAACACTTTCGAGCAACATCTGTAGCGGGTCCACGACCAATGTTATACTTACGAACCCTGAGGAAAATATCATCTATCAATTATTTGATGGCGGAACTGCGAGCGGTGTTGCCAGGCTTGGTCCAGCGTCTGGAACACTCACGTTGACGTCCGCCGCGCTTACCGATGACGCGACGCTCACCGTGAAGGCGTTAAAGATATCTGCAGTCAGCTGTACGGCAATCTTGACAGCAACACACGCTGTAACCATCACAACCACGATTACAAACAATACCATAACGGCTCCAACGACTTCGACGTTCTGTCAATCCGGTGATCCGGATGCGATCGCCGGATCCGATCCTGCGGGGGGCAACGGTGCGTATACCTATCAGTGGATGACGTCTACAGACAACGTCACGTATACAAACGTTTCAGGTGCGACAGAAAAAAGCTACAATCCCGGAACGATTACATCAACAACATATTACAAACGCGTAGTCACAAGCGGTCCATGTCAGACTACAACGAGTTCGCCTGTGATATTAACTATTCAGAACACGAGTCTCACAAATACGATCTCTTCGTCGGTGTCAACGACAATGACGGACAGTGGTATTCCTGAGATGACCGGCAATGATGGTGGCGTCGGTATAACATACGTTTGGCAAATGAGCTCCGATAATACGACCTGGGGCTCAACCGGTATTACTTCACAAAACTATGCTCCCGGCACTGGCATTAATAGTACAACGTACTTCCGTCGTCTGGCAACCAATGGCGCCTGTTCGTCGACGAGTAATGTGATTACCTATGCTGTTAATCACACTCCTTCTGTGACGAGTTTTTCGATTGGTGCTACTGAGGATACAGAACTTTTATTCGCGGCTAATGATTTTACCAGCAACTTCACCGACGCGGATGGAGATGCACTCGCGCAAATAAGGATAGAATCCATTTCTTCTGATGGGGTATTGCATATCGGTGGGTCTGCATTGAGTGTAGGCTCCGTTATTGCAGCAGCAGATTTTGCAAACCTTCGGTTTATCCCGTCCTCGAATTTCGAAGGATCCACCTCTTTTACATGGAAAGGATTTGATGGAAACGTTTACTCCTCTGCAACTTCAACGGTTACCATTAATGTTACCGGAGCCAATGACGCGCCAACGGCCGCGAGCAAAACCGTGTCGACTTCCGAGGATGTCGCCTACGAATTTTCTACCGCCGATTTTACCGTTTCATATGCGGATGTGGATGGTGACGCATTCGCCGGGATTAAAGTCACTTCGCTACCAGCATCCGGTGTGCTTCAGCTTGGTGGAGTTGATGTGACAACAAACCAGGTAATTGCTGTTGCCGATATCGATGATCTTACATTTGCGTCAGTCGCAAATGAAAATGGAACATCGTACACAACATTTAACTTCCAGGTATCGGACGGTACAGATTACTCAGGCAACTACGCGATGACAGTGGATGTAACATCGGTGAACGACACACCTTCATTCACGAAAGGTCTTGATCAAACCGTTAGCGAAGATGCCGGTGCACAGACAGAGACTGGCTGGGCAACGACGATCTCTGCCGGCCCGGCGAATGAAAACACACAAACGCTCACGTTCAATGTATCGAATGATAATAACAGCTTATTCTCAACTCAACCTGCGATCAGTGCGACTGGAGAACTGACGTACACACCTGCAGCAAATGCTTTCGGAAGTGCTACGGCAACTGTCACGCTCAG
>DASPJN010000261.1:0-15622 GCA_035628595.1 Chryseosolibacter sp. | reverse complement strand
GCCATCGCCGGCGCGGTTCTTATTTACTTTCTGATCTTCTTTAAGGAAAAGAACGGATCAATGGCAAATCGCTGACAGATCTGGTAGAATCAGCCTGCGCTGGATTCTTTTAACGATTGGTTAATATCTTATTTAGTAGCAAATAACTTCGTGTCCCTATGAACATCGCGATGCTTGGAACAGGATTCATCGGCCGTTTTTACGCCGATTCATTGCAAGGCTATAGAAGCAGGGATAAAATCGTGTCGGTGTATTCGCGTAGGGAGGAAAGCGCCAGAAAGTTTGCGATGGACTATTCGGTTCAATATTCAACCACATCGCTCGAGGACGCGATTAAACGCACGGAGGTTGATGTTGTTTGCATTTCGCTTCCAAATAATCTGCATGAAGCTGCTGTCATGCTTTGCTGCAAACATAAAAAATCAGTGATGACTACCAAGCCTTTAGGGAGGAATGCAACAGAGGCAAAGCGCATGCTGGACGCGGTTGAAGAGGCTGGTATCTTTAACGGATACCTCGAAGATCTTGTATACACGCCAAAGTTTATCAAGGCGCATGAAAGTGTAAAGAACGGCGCTTTGGGACGAATCCTTTGGGCAAAATCGCGCGAAACTCACCCGGGGCCTCATAGTGAATGGTTCTGGGACATGGAACAGGCCGGCGGGGGATGCATTCTTGATCTGGGCTGCCATTGTGTGGAAATTACACGTACCTACATCGGGAAAGATATCAAACCGATTGAGGTAATGTGCTGGGCCGACACACAGGTAAAGCCGATTGAAGCTGAAGATCACGCAATTGGGCTTGTGAAATATGAGAACGGAGCAATTGGCCAGTTTGAAGTTAGCTGGACATTCCGCGGCGGCCTTGATTTAAGAGACGAAGTGATGGGTTCTGAAGGGACGATCTGGACAAATGGATTTCTTCGCACCGGATTTGAAATGTTCACCACAGGAAAGGGCGCGGATTATGTGGCCGAAAAAGCTGAAAGTAATACAGGCTGGCAATTCCCCGTGGGTGACGAACTCAGCGAGCTTGGCTATAATCACATGTTTATGGATATGTTCAATTCACTGGAACGTGGCGTTGAACCAAAAGAAACTTTTTACGACGGTTATGTTGTAAATGAAATTCTCGATGCCGCTTATCGTTCAGTAAAATCAAAAAAATGGGAACCTGTTACGTTACAGGTTTGGCGTGGCAAAAATGGAGTGACAAAAGACAGCCACCTTCAAGAGTATGATCATGAACATTTTTTGGTGAAGGAAGAGAAAACTCACTACGGCGCACAGAAGGTCATCCTTAAACACAAACAGACAGGTAAAATTTCCGAGCGCGTCATCTCGTAAGAACAACTTCTTCCATCTCGATCCGATGGAGCTCAGAAAAAATTCCATTTAAAGCTGTATCTTTTTTCATTTCCTGCATTATAGCGGTAATGAAAGCAATTTCTGTATCAGAGGCTGATATTAAAACGTTGGACGATGAAATGGTTATCATCGGGAGGGCCCAGCGCGATTCGCGCGCGTTCCAGCCATTGTACGAAAAATATTTTAAGTCGATTTATTTATTCGTATTACACAGAGTTGCTGACAAAGCTGTCGCGGGCGACGTTACTTCACAGGTATTTCTGAAAGCACTTCTGAATTTGAAAGGCTTCAAATTTCAGGGCGTTCCTTTCTCCGCTTGGCTGTACAGGGTCGCGCTGAATGAATGCAATGCCTACTTCCGTAAAACGAAACGGGAACGGATTGTGTCAATTGACCATGAAGCTGTCGAAACTCTTCACGATGAACTCACGCATGAAACACAGCTCGAGGATCTTCATGAAAGGCTTCCAACAATACTTGAGCGTCTGTCTTCTGACGAATTGCAGCTGTTGGAGTTGAGATTTTTTGAAAAACGACAGTTCAAAGAAGTTGCTGAAATCCTGGCCATCACAGAGTCACATGCAAAAGTTAAGCTCTACCGGCTCCTTGAAAAAATGAAAAAACTTTTTCAAACAACCTGAAGGGTCTAAAAATGAAACAGAACTTTAAAATAAAAATAATGAACTCTATTCCTGAAGTTTCTGACAACGAAATCAGGGACCATATGGATTTCAACCAACTGATTGCAAATCATCAGCTGGCCATAAGAAAGGCGTTCCTGATAAAATATGGTCTGGTTACATTAGTCGCAATAATGGCGATTGGCATCTACTATGCTTACGAATCCGGTTCCCTAAATGAAAAAGCAGCGACAATTAAAACGAAAGCTGCTGGTGATTCGATTGCTATTAATGCGACTGTTACGTCTTCCGCGACAACGACAAATCGTGTTAACGACATTCCCGAAAAGAAAGAAACACCTAAAAAAAGCAAAATCAAAAAGGACAATGAAAAGGTAGTGGAAAAGAAGAATGCAGCACTCCTGCCTGACACGACCAATAACATTCAGGCTGCTGATTCGGCGCTTCGAAAGGAGCCAGCTGCTGTGCCGGAAAGCGCCTACGTTCAGGCGGAGCCGCTGGCTGGCTATGATCATCTATTTGAATACTTCCGCACGAATATTAAATACCCTGAGCAAGCAGTCTTAGATTCCATTCAGGGTGTTGTTACCGTGACATTTGTCGTAAACGCAAAAGGGGAGGTGCGTGATGTCCGGATCGATGATAAGCTTGGAAAATTCTTTGTGGAAGAAAATCTATCGGTGATCGAAAACATGCCAGCATGGAAACCGGCACAATTAAATGGCAGGAATGTCAGCAGTAAAATGTCATTGCCTCTGACCTTCCGAATCAATAAGCAATAATTCAAAATCCTTTCAGACCTATGAAAAAAAGTAATCTTGTTACTTTACTGTTACTCCTATGCCATTTCGCGTGGGGACAGGAGTTTATCAGCCGACAGGTAATTCCAATCCCTGACTCACTTACTGTTTCAGTTTTTGAAACGGCTGACTTCGACAATGATGGCGTGTACGATTTCATGTTGATCCTCAATGATCCTTCGAATCAGCATCATGTCGCCTTTATTAAAGGAGACACACTTCAAACTCCCACGATTGGCTCAATGACTGAATGTGATTCTGTAATTGCATACACGGTGTACGACTACAATAACGACCAGCAGCAGGACGTCGTATTTTCCTTTCAGGGAGACGACGACCTCTTTGTCTTGTTGAATGATTCCGCGTTGGCTTTTCACCTGGAGTCCATTAATCTTCCAGCAGCTGACTATATCACTTTCGGCGACATTGATAACGATCTGAGGGATGAACTGATTGTATCGAGTAATGTCGATCGTTCTACAAGCATATACTCCAGAGCTGACAATGAGTCATGGCGTCTTGTAACGGACTCATTAGAAATGGCTTCAACTGATTTTGAAATATTCGACTTCGACCGAAATGGAAAAAATGACTTCTTCGTCAGTGGCGTAGATGATTCAGGTGCCCCGAAATCGAAACTATTTATCTGCAATGACAGCACATTTTCCCTTAGAACAAGCTTTGAAAGTGCTGGAACCGCGTCACTGGTTGACATAGATACAGACGGACTTTTTGAATTGTATTTCGTGGGAGATGGTTTAACCCACCAAGAATATATTATCATCGTGGGTGACACCGTTCGTATCATTGATACGTTACCAGGAATCAAATCTGTTTTTTGGGCTGACTTCTCAAATGAAGGAACTCCCGATGAAAACATGTATGCCCGTCACACGGATGACACAGTCAACATTTTCAACTACGAGGACGCTATTACAAGTTCGCTGAATGCAAGCCAACTGGTAAGCCAACATTTTGCTGATATCGATCACGACGGATCTTTGGATGTTGTTCAACTCCTTAGTTATGGCGACAACTTCGCAATTGAATGGTTCGAAAATACACACCCATTAAATGAAGCGCCTACTCCGCCGGCATTTGCACATGCCGTCGAAGTTTTTGGTCAGACATTCTTCTACTGGGATCCTGCAAGCGACGATCACACGCCCGTTAGCGCCATTACATATGATTTGTACGTTGCGAGCGAAAGCGACACTGCGAGTGCCAGTTTTGATCCGACGACTGGCTACCGCCTACTTGCAAGTCATGGCAATAACGGCACGACAAACTTCAAATTGATTGACAGAGGCTTTGTAGAGTTATCTTATCAGGTCCAGGTCGTCGATAACGCACTGTTCGGGTCGGCTGCAAGTACCTGCGAAGGAAACGGATTCAGTTGCCTGAATCGTGAAGACCAAACGATTGTTGTGTGTAGCAGAGAAACAGTAACGCTTTCTGCAACGCATGAATCCGCGCTATGGTTTTCCCTCTCGTCGTCAAGCTTCCTTGGATCGGGTAGTACGCTGACCTATGTGGCCTCCGAAGATGATGTAGTATTTTTCTTCGTTCCATCACAAGACAGTTGCTCGCTGCTAACCACGTTTTCACTTGAGGTAGATAAATCGGTCAGGCAGACCTTAACTGATTCCGTCTATATGTGCAACAACGAGATCGGCATTTTTGAATCTCAGCATGACGCCAACGATATCTCATGGACAAGTGAGGTGTACGGCGATCTTGGGGCAACTTCTCAGATCGAGTATCAGGCAACGATGCGCGACAGCTTATCAGTTGTCTTCACAAACGATCTCGGATGTTTCATACAACAGGTATTTCAGGTGCATATCAGCATTCCGTACGTCACAGTAACTCCTGAATCGGCTGCTGCGATGCAAGGGCAGTCTGTGCAGCTTCTCGCAACCGGTGGATCTACCTATGTCTGGTCCCCATCGACCTATCTAAATCAACACAACATTCCGGATCCGATTAGCACACCTGAAAATGACATTCAATATACTGTGACGGCAACAGACTCGATCGGATGTATAGCTACCACCGTTGCATCAATCAAAGTTGAAACGACCGGCTTCGTTCCAACGCTCTTTTCACCTAATGCTGATGGACAAAATGACCGGCTCGTAATCTTCGGGCTTTCATACACAGACGATTTCGAACTTCGTATCTATAACCGGGATGGTCAACTCGTCTATAGAGCCGATAATGTAACCGACGCAATGTTCGCCGGCTGGGATGGGTACCGTCAAGGCAGGCAACAACCAGATGGAATCTACTACTGGAAGGTCGACGGCTCCCACACTTCAGGCAATCGGGTGTTATTAAATGGAAAAACTGAAGGCTCCGTTGTACTTATTAGATAATCATGAAACGCCTACTTTTTCTGCTGGGATTGTTTGTGATGCTTAACGCGAATGCTCAGTACTTTCAGTTCTCCCAAATTAATTTTACACCGCAGCGGATCAGTCCCGCGCATGTTGCTGGCACTGATAACGCAGTTGCTTCGGCAATTTCCCGCAGTCAGCAAACGGCCGGTGGTTTCAATTTGCATAGTAACATGCTGAGTCTTTCTTATCCTTTGATTTCTAAAAAAGGAATCCGGTGGGGTGGTTTTGGATTATCAATCATGGATGACCGCGCAGGATACTCTGGAATTTACAAGACGCAGGAGATCGGCCTGTCATACGCAACGCACATCGCCCTTTCGAAAACTGAAGGTCTGTCAATGGGTGTTAAGGCAATGAACGTTCGTCGCCAGGTTGACCTTCGGGGCCTCTTCACTGGAGCGCAATACATTGATGGAAGGGGATTTGATGAAGGTACCGCTACAGGTGAGCCTTTCGCAAATCTTGTCAGAACTAGCTTATATACTTTCAGCGCAGGCTTCAATTACAAAAAAGTAGGCAATAAAGGTCAGCCTGTTCGTTATGCGTCGATGTCATTTTTCGATTTTAATAAAGTAATCGACCAACAGGATTTTACCTCGCAGCTGTCGTCAACAATGGTGATGGCAGCTGGCATTGAAGCGGCTACGTTTGGCAAGATCCATGTTCTTCCCGAAATATTGTATACACGCTCGTCCGCGACGCACGCAATTACGCTGGGTGTAGTAAACTCCTACATTATCGACGAAAACAAACGAGAGATTTTGGAACGGGTTGACTTTATTACGAAATACGCTTTCAATCGGTCGATAGTAGTGGGTCTTCAATTCCATAAAAGGAATGTGTCTTATGGAGTTTCATACGACGTGCCAACAGGTCGGGAAAACGTAGCAAACCTGGGCGCCTTTGAAGTAGGTATCGAGTTGCGGAAACTTGTTCGAAAGAGTCGTTATGGTGGTCGACAGAAAAGAACCAACGACACCGAAGCGAAACCGGAAAAGAAACGTCCCGTATCAAAATCAGCGCCACCCGATCGCGTGGATCAGATGCCCGAAAAAAATGAAGGCGCGCAGCACGAAGATCTTAAAGAACGATTCAGAACAAAAATGGATTCGATTAATGCGCATGTTACTCCCGGTAATATCAGCCATGAAAGATTTACGATTCTTGAAGCCACGCTGCGGTTCGAATTTAATTTTAATAGCAGCGACTTGAAAGACGAGTTTAGTTCTTATTTCGATGAATTAGCCGATGCTTTGATTGAAAATCCCGATCTACTTGTTCAGTTGATAGGCCATACAGACAACGTGGGTTCTGTTGCTTTTAATCAGAAATTATCTGAAAGCCGGGCCGCGGCAGCCAGAGATGAGTTGATATTGCGCGGCGTATCCGCGTCTCGAATTATTTCAGAAGGAAAGGGCATGACACAACCACTCAATTCCAACAAAACTGAAAGAGAACGCGCTGAAAACAGGCGCGTTGAGTTGAAAGTATACGTCGAATAGCGCTCAAATCAGGGAACGAGTTCTTCATTCCCCAGGTGTGGAAGTTTAAAACCCATTTTTCCCTCTCCCTTATGCCAGCCTACGGCTGGCATTCGTTTTTATTTCATGGGTACGAGCTACATTCTATGCAGAAATTCTACTGAAAACTGACTCATCAAAGAGTCTCCTTTATTCAACTAAATTTTACGTTTAAAATGAAACGCATTGGCTTAATCTGGGCGCTGTGCAGTGTAGCTGTATTGTCATTTGCTCAACATGGACATGGAACCGTCGCCACTTCCCTCACCGAAGGCGACAGATTATCACTTGTAAAAACAAGTATCGATTTGCCATCGTGGCACGAAAAGACTTTCTGGCCGGTTTACGAGAGCTATCTTCAGAAGATGAAAGAGTCGTCTGCCTCCGCTTACAGAACACTCACGGACCTTTCATCCTTATCGGCGTCAAGTGAGGATGAAATCAACAACACCGCAGAAAACCTATTCGCGTTTCGCTACCAGGAATTTGCGCATATGAAGGAGTATTATCAGCGCATCGGTGCAGAATTCAACGGCGTGATTGCATTGCAGTTTCTGCAAACAGAAGTGATGATAGACATGGTGGAAACAAGCAAAATATATGACCGAAGTAACTGGCGCTCGTTCAAATACTATCCTACCGGACAGCCTTATGAACAATTTATAGAGGGAAAACACAATACCATGGAGAAAGCGCTCTCAATCCCAGCCGATAAGGTAACGGGTTTCTGGAGCCTGTACTCGAAATACGAAGAAGACAGCAATGCATATCTCGGTGAAAACTACGACATGCTTTCACAATACGCCGGCGCTGCGTCTGACTACACACCCGCATTGGCAAAACGCTTAGGCTATGGTATGCTCAATGTTCTTGAAAGAGATATTAAGCTTAAAGAAAAATATTATAAGCAAATGCATGAACAATTTGGAGCATCGGTCGCGGCTGATTTCCTGGCATGGGAAGATTACTTTTCTCTTCTTTGCAAAATGCATTCATGGGTTGAAGCAAACTGATTTTTATGAGCCAGGCTTTTGTAAGGGATAGTGACGACATGTGGTTAAGCGACGTATCACCCACGGTTCACGCTCTAACTGTTTTTCTTACGCGTGAAAACAATGGCATCGATGTATATCAGCTCAAAACAACAGTCGAACAAGGAATTGAGATTTTTTGGATGAGCAATGGCCTTCGGTACTGGAAAAATCACCGGAATGAGTGGGAGGTCGTTGAGGATAAGGCCTGATTTTTACGGTCGTTTCAGTCGTTTAGAAATGATTATCTTTGATATCATCTCAGCCCCATGCGACTTTCAATCATCAAAGAGCTTCGCGAAAAAGCGTTCATTTCGCAAGATCAATACAATTTTCTTGAATCTGTTTTTAGCGGAAAAATCATTTCGCTCTACTACGAATTGCGAATTGTCTTATACCTCGGCGTGATGCTCTTCGCCACCGGCTGCGGCATACTTATCTACAAGAATATCGGCGAACTGGGACATCTACTAACAATCATAGCGCTTATCGCCATAACTGCCGGTTGTTTTTTGTATGCGTTTAAAAAAGGGAATCCTTATGATGATGGAAAAGTTACGCATGCCACCGCATATTTTGATTACATCGTGTTATTGGGATCACTACTTTTTGTTTCAGTACTGACCTACCTGCAGTTTCAATACTCCTTATTCGATGAGACGATGGGCATAACGACGCTGATGACAGCAGCATTCTTCTTTCTGATCGCTTATCGTTTCGATCATCTCGGCGTACTGTCTCTTGGCATCACCGCTTTTGCTTCGTTCTGGAGCCTGAGCATCTCCCCGCAAAAATGGTATCATGGTGACTTCGTTGATCAGGCAAATCTTGAGTTTACCGCAGTGTTGTTTGGATCCACGCTGGCATTGTTAACGTTTATTATCGATCGAAAGAATATCAAAAAACATTTCACATTTACTTATCTCAATTTTGCAGCGCTGATTTACCTAACTGGCGCGCTATCTGGTGTTTTTGCTGACGACGATGTTTACGGCTATTATCTCATCGCGTTGTTTCTGGGTTGCGGGTTCAGCTTTTGGTATGCCCGTACAACCAGGACTTTTCTGTTTCTGTTATATGCGTTTATATTCGGCTATATTGGATTCTCTTTTATGCTTGCAGATCTGATTATTGATGACGTCGGATTCTGGTTCTTTTATCTGCTAGCGTCATGCGGTGCATTTATCTACTTTATCATCAGGTCGAAGTCATATTTTAAAAGAGCGGAATGAAAACAGCTTATAACCAAAACTGGCTTAAGAATCTTTCGGTTTTGAAGGAGGCAAATGACTGGGCGAAGCAATCGATTATTTCAAGAGATCAACTTGACGCCATCAGGGCTGCTTACGTTTCGGGGTTTTATCACCCTAACTTTATCATTCGAATCCTTTTGATCATTGCTACATTTACCGCCTTGTCGGGCGTTACAGGGTTGCTTGTTTTATTTGTGGTGGAAATCGATGAAAGCATGTTGTCGTTTCTGGCGCTGATTTATGGCGTTGTGTCATTTGCCGTGCTCGAAAAGATTGTCATTCGAAACATGCGCCACTATAAGTCTGGCGTTACCGAAGCGTTGCTCTATCATTCAATTGCTTTTACTGTCGGAGGCTTCGCAGGTGTTTTCGATTTTGACGAATATTTATTTACGTTAGCGGTGATGATAGTCTGCGCATTCGCAGCTTTTCGTTACCTCGATCTTATTTCGAGCACCGTCAGCATACTAAGCTTTGCCTACCTTCTCTTTGCGATCTTAAATGACTCAGGTGAAATCGTTCAAAAGTTTATTCCACTCGTTTTTATTGCGGTATTTACCGGCGTCTACTTCCTTACACGACGAATAAAGCAGAATCCCGAAACTGAAATCTGGCGGCATCCACTTTTGATTCTTGAAGTATTGTCACTGATTTTCATCTACGCAGCCGGAAATTATTTTGTCGTTCGGGAGATGAGCACCGAGATGCTAAATCTATATCTTGAAGAAGGACAGGATATCCCGCTCGCGATTGTATTCTATTTACTGACCGTTATCATCCCGATCGTTTATTTGTATTATGCAATCACCCGACGTGATATAGTAATGCTGCGCGTCAGTCTGGCTGTGCTTGCCTTCTCAGCATTTACGTTCAAGTACTATTTCAGTCTTGGTCATCCCGAGTATACATTAACAGCAGCAGGCATCATCCTGCTTGGTATTTGCCTTTATCTTTTCAGGTTGTTGAAAACACCAAAGAACGGTTACACACACGAAAACATTCTGAAAGAAAAATGGGCCGCGACAAATCCTGAAGCGTTTATTATTTCGCAGACCATGGGTGGTAACCAGGTTGTGCCCGATGCGGGTACAGGGGAAGGCGGTAGCTTCGGCGGCGGCGGCGCAACAGGCAAATACTGATTACAGGGTCGACATGTCGATAACAAAACGGTAACGAACATCGCCCTTCAGCATTCGTTCATACGCATTGTTTATGTCTTTCATTGCAATCAATTCTACATCAGAAACGATATTATATTCAGCACAATAGTTGAGCATCTCCTGCGTCTCTGGTATTCCGCCGATCATGGATCCCGCAATGCTGCGACGATTTCCAATCAGACTGAAAGCGCGAATCTCTGAAGGAGTAGGTGGTGCCCCAACGCAGATATGAACTCCATTCGTGTTCAGCATCGAAAGAAATAAATTGTAGTCATGCGGCGCAGAGACCGTATCTACAATGAAGTCAAAATATCCGCGAACGCTTTTTGCGCTTTCAGCATTTGTTGTTAGCACAAATTTATGAGCGCCAAGTCTTTTTGCATCCGCTTCTTTTGAAGGTGATGTTGATAGCATGGTAACTTCAACTCCGAATGCGGATGCAAATTTCACAGCCATGTGGCCGAGTCCTCCCAGCCCTAGAACGCCAACGCGATGGCCTTTGCCTACACGCCAGTGCCGCAATGGCGAATATGTTGTAATGCCCGCACAAAGTAACGGCGCGACTGCATGAAGCTCAAGATTGTCAGGCACACGCAACACAAAATCTTCATGAACTACGATCTTATCCGAGTAACCCCCATATGTTGGCGTTTTTCCATCGCGTTCATAACTGTTATAAGTTCCCACGGACCGAATCTTGCAATACTGTTCCAGGCCTTGCTTGCAGTTTTCGCAATCACGGCAAGAATCTACAAGGCATCCAACAGCAGCAAGATCGCCAGGTTTGAATTTTTTTACTGACTCTCCGACGGCAGTTACTTTACCGACGATCTCATGCCCAGGCACCATCGGATAAATAGACCCGCCCCACTCATTCCTGGCCTGGTGAATATCGGAATGACACACGCCGCAATACAGGATCTTGAATTGTACATCGGTTGCGCCTGGAGCTCTCCTTTCAAATTTAAAAGGCGCTAGCGGTGCTTTCTCATCCTGCGCAGCGTAGCCTTTTGCCTGAATCATAACGGTAAATTTTAAGCCAATCTAAAAACTAAAATCAAGCCAAACGAGCAATGACTTGCATGAAGCGAAAGTAGTATTTAATGCGAGAGTAAAAAAATCACCACTCAATGGTGAAAACTGTTTCGCCCGGTGTTGAAATAACTTTGATTGTTCCGCGATGCAGCTTCATCATTTGGCGAGATAAACTCAGGCCGATTCCAGTTCCGGAAGGTTTTGTGGTAAAGAAAGGAACGAAAATATTTTCAATATCAGATGCTACAATTCCGCGCCCATTGTCTGCAACGGAAATCATTGTTCTTTCCCCTTGCGTTAATGTGATTTTTATTTGACCATTGTCCCGGTGCAACGCTTCTATAGCGTTTTTAACAAGGTTAATAAGAACCTGGCCGATCAACCCTTCATCTCCATTTGAAATGACAGCCGCGTTCGGTTTAGAAATCTTTAAAGTAATGGTAAGCCTTTCAAAATCCGGATTAAACAGTGCAGCCGTTTGGTTAATTAGATTCGAAACATCGAATGATCGCATGTTGATGCGGGGCACGCGTGAAAATTCCTTATAAGCGTTCACGAAATTCAGCAATCCTTTTGTACGAGAGGCAATCGTTTCAACGCACGCATGAATGTCGTCGATGTTTTCGTCGCTAAGCTCGCTCATCGGCAATCGCGACCCATCTTCTTTGGTTAACAGCATCTTCACGGCGTCCGTCAGGGATGAAATGGGCGTTACGCTGTTCATGATCTCATGCGTGAGCACCCGTGTGAGTTGCTGCCATGCCTCTACTTCTTTCGACTCCAACTCTGGCTGAATATTTTGCAACAGGAATATCCTGATCAGCTTTCCATCAACGACAATCTCCTTCAGTTGCATTGCCAGATGGATTTGTTCTTTATTCAATACTACGCGCACAACTTCCCTGTCTGATGACCGCATGTTTTTCAATGTCGCCGGCAGCGATGGATCGATTACTTTCAGATCATCAAGTTCATTCAGTCTTGGCAGGAGAAGAAGTTTTGTCGCCGCAGGGTTTGCCATGAGCAGACGCCCATTCCTGTCGAAGCTTAAAATGGCAATGCCGATATTCTCATTCAACGTATTGAGATACTGATAATGCAGTTCTTTCTCCATTGACAGACGCGCGAACTCTGCCGTCACCCCGTGAATTACATCGGCAAATTCCGCAGTATCGGTATTCAACTTTCGTGTAACCATGGAATCGGTGAAGGCATTTTGTTTAACCGTTAAAAGTAATTTTGTGAGGTTGCGTGTCGTTTGGCGGATGTAGCGCACGAGGCTCATGACCACCAAAGTCATCGCGATCACGAGGACAACTGGGAGAAAGAATGACTGACGATAAAGCACAATGAACGCGAGGGCAAATGCCAGTACAATGATAAAGATGACCCGTGCGATGACGTTAAGCGTAAAATTACCCATTGCCTTCTTTATCTAATCCATACCGGGCAAGCTTGCGATAAAGTGTCGTTCTTCCGAGTCCCAACTCACGCGCAACCTTCGACATGTTTCCTTTGTGTTTTGTAATTGCCGCGAGGATTGTTGTTTTCTCCAATTCGTCGAGGGTAACCTTGCCAACGTCGGGCTGAACAGGCGAATAATTTTGCAAAGAGAAATCCTCCGGCAGAAGAACGTCATGTTCCGACATAATCACCGCCCGCTCCACCGCATGCTCAAGTTCGCGGACGTTTCCAGGCCAATGATATCGTTTGAGGAAGCGAAGCGTCTGTTGCTTGAGAGACGAAATATTCTTTTCGTACTTTGCACTGAACTGTTGAACAAAATTTTCTGCGAGCAACCCGATGTCTTCTTCACGTTCGCGCAATGGCGGCACTACAAATTCGGTTGTGTTGATTCTGTAATAAAGATCCTGACGAAAATGACCGGCGATCACACGCTGCCTGATATTCGCGTTTGATGCGGTGATCAACCTGATGTCTATTGAAACAACCTCGTTTGATCCAAGAGGAATAATCTCCTTCGATTGTAGCGCCGACAAAAGCTTTTGTTGGTTTTCTATTGAAAGATTGCCGATCTCATCGAGAAATAATGTACCGCGGTGGCTTAGCTGCATTCTTCCAATACGGTCAGATTTTGCATCCGTGAATGCGCCTTTCTTATATCCAAACAATTCCGATTCGAAAAGACTTGTTGTAATGGAGCCGAGATCTACAGCAACGAAAGGATATGGGCTGCGTTTTGAATATCCGTGGACGTAACGCGCAAGCAATGTTTTTCCTGTTCCACTTTCTCCCTGCAAGAGAATATTCGCGTCGGTTTCTGAAACTCTTTTTAAGTCCTTCAAAAGATTTTGCATCACCTGCGACTGAAAAATAATTTCTGGAAAAGTGTTCTCTGTTGCATTGATGCCTTCCACCTGTGCGCCCCTTTTTTTCTTTACGATTGCGTCCGCAGCCACGCGTGTTAGGTCGTCGTTACTCCAGGGTTTTGCGATAAAGTCGGCCGCACCTTCTTTCATTGCCTGTACCGCCAGATTGATCTCGCCATACGCAGTTATCATCACAACAGGCACGCTCTGATTTTTTGATAAGATATACCGCAGCCAGAACAGCCCTTCATTTCCGGAATGTGTGCCAGCCCTGAAATTCATATCCAGTAAAATCAGATCGTACGCATGTTGCGTCAACAGGACTTTGAGCCTTTCAGGCACATTCTCTGTATGAACTGTTTCAAAATGCTGGCGCAAAACCACGCGCGCTGCGGTTAATATGTCCGGGTCATCATCGATTACAAGTATTGTAGCTGACTGCTTTCGCATCCGCCTAAATTATCAATTTTAAGCGTATAAAGGATCGCGAAAATTTTTTGTTAACGGCGGCTGGATTTAATTCATACTGTGTAACATTTGGACACGGCAATTAGCTAGATTAGTGAACTAGCTAATATCGCAACGCTTCCGTGGGGAAGCGTTCATGCTGCTGAAATGAATCTTGCATTACAGATGATCCAGATTTGGAGTGAACTTACTTCGCTTTTATAGCGATGGTTCTTCATTGTTTGCAAGCACCTTAAATGTCTGCAGCGAATCGGTAACATTCATCAGATGGCTCTCGCGAATTTCGGCTTCGCTTTTAAGCGCATCCATCATCATCAAATAAGCCTCCGCTTCAGTTTTTATGTTGCGTATCTGTTGTTCCTGATACTTCATGGTTGACGCTGCCTGTTGAATAAACGCATTGATCTCCAAGAGTCTTTCGGTGGACGTGCTATTGTCAGACAAACCCTCCTTTGCAACGCAGCGCAGCGTTTGATTGATCGAGTCTAGCATCAGATCGACTTCCTGCATAGAGGTCAACAAAGCCTGATTCTGTTTTTGAAGTTCGGCGATGACAATCCGTTCCTGTTCCTTTCGTGACTCCGTGTTATTATTACAAGCGATCGCTGAAAAAATGACCAGGAGCATTCCAAAACGTTTCATAGGTGAATTTTTTCTCAACCGGCACGAAAGGTGTACCAGCCGTTCGCGCACTTTTTCAATTTTCGTATGCCATCGACAAGCAGCATCTTCGAACCACAAACCGACGATTCCACCGATGAAAACCAAGTCGTTTGTAGTCGCCTTGTTTGCGCCTGAAGCACAAACTGTGGAGCATAGCAACACCTTAGGCGTGGTATTCGTCACTTTTTTGATTCCACAAGTCGCGGCAATGCCAGATTTTTTTACCTTCCCGCAAATTATTGTCATGATAGTTACCATCGTCCACGTGTGTGTGAAGCCGGCCCATGTAGAAGACTTCGTCAATGCCACTAAAGAAAATCATCTTCACTCATTAAGGGAGAAGGGCAATTTTAGATTTGACGTGCTGGCAGAAGATTCAGTACCCGGAAAGTTTATTCTTTATGAAGCTTATGAATCACAGGAGTACATTGACGCGCACCGCAATACACCGCATTATCTGAAATGGCGCGACACAGTAGCGCCGTGGATGGAAAAGCCGCGGGAAGGAATTCGTCATACTATGATTTTCCCAGCGCAATGAACTACACGGATTTTTCATTTGCATCGCCTTCCAGCTTGCAGTTTGGCGTTGGAAAATTTTTGACGTTGCCGGCACTGATCAACCCTCTGACGAAAAATGTCCTTATTGTTCTCGGATCTCAGTCTCACAAAACATCCGAATACATTACAACAGTAATCGGAAAACTCGAAGCCCGTTTTTCAGTGACGATAATTACAATTCCAACGGAGCCGACACCGGAAATGGTGGACACAGCGGTGCTTCAGTCACAACCAAACGTACCAGACATTGTTGTTGCAGTTGGAGGAGGTAGCGTACTCGATGCAGGGAAAGCGATCTCTGCCATGATTCCAGTCAATGATGGGGTTAAAAATTATCTTGAAGGCGTCGGAACTAAAACGCACCCTGGAACGAAGATCCCATTTATTG